>CAZECZ010000009.1:0-50995 GCA_964510815.1 uncultured Aestuariivirga sp. | reverse complement strand
GAGTTTGAATCAGCTTTCAGCCGATTTGCCTACCGTTTATGAGTATGCGACCTAGAACTCCAGCGGTTTGGCCTGCTTCACCTGGGGCAGCTTGGACAGCGCCAGCAGCACCGAGGCGGGCGTCGGCTCATCGATGGAGACGAGGCAGATCGCCTCCCCGCCCTGCGTCCGGCGGCCAAGGTTGAAGGTCGCGATGTTGACATCGGCATTGCCGAGCAACATGCCCAGCGCGCCAATGAAGCCAGGCTTGTCGTCATTTGTGATGTAGAGCATGTGGGGGCCGAACTCAGCCTCGAGATCAATGCCCTTGATCTGGATGATGCGGGGCTTGCCGTCCGAGAACACGGTGCCGGCCACCGCGCGTTCCATGGCCTCGGTCTTCACCGTCACGCGGATGTAGGTCTCATAGGCGCCGCGCTGGGTCTGCTTCACCTCGTCGACCTTGATGCCCCGCTCGCGCGCCACCACCGGAGCCGAAACCATGTTCACTGTGCCAAGCATGGGCTGCAGGATCCCGGCAAGTGCCGCAGAGGTCAGCGCCTTGGTATTCATCTCGCCAACCTCGCCGGCATACTCGATGACGACACCGGTCACGGGGTCCTCGGTAAGCTGACCGGCGAAGGAGCCGAGCTTTTCGGCAACCGCGATAAAGGGGCGAAGCCGCGGCGCCTCATCGGCCGAAATCGACGGCATGTTGAGGGCGTTGGACACGGCACCGTGCAAGAGATAGTCCGACATCTGCTCGGCCACCTGCAGCGCCACATTCTCCTGTGCCTCACCCGTGGAGGCACCCAGATGCGGCGTGCACACGACATTCTCCAGCTCGAACAGCTTGTGGTTCGTGGCGGGCTCCACCTCGAACACGTCGAGCGCTGCACCCGCGACATGGCCGGACTTCAGCGCGTCATAGAGCGCGTCTTCAACGACCAGTCCGCCACGCGCGCAGTTGATGATGCGCACACCCTTCTTGCACTTGGCGAGTGCCTCGGCATTGACGATATTGCGGGTCTTCTCCGTCAGCGGTGTATGCAGCGTGATGAAGTCCGAGCGCCTGAAGATGTCGTCGAGCTCGACCTTCTCGACGCCGATCTCCATGGCGCGCTCTGGCGACAGGAACGGATCGAAGGCAATCACCCGCATGCGGAGACCAAGCCCCCGGTCGGCCACGATGGAGCCGATATTGCCGCAGCCGATCACGCCCAGCGTCTTGTTGAACAGCTCCACGCCCATGAAGCGGTTCTTCTCCCACTTGCCGGCGCGCGTCGACGCATTGGCCTCCGGAATCTGGCGGGCCAGCGCCATCATCATCGAGATTGCATGTTCGGCCGTGGTGATGGCATTGCCGAACGGCGTATTCATCACCACGATACCGCGCGCCGTGGCGGCGGGAATGTCGACATTGTCGACACCGATGCCGGCGCGGCCGATGACCTTGAGTTTGCTGGCTGCAGCGATGATCTTCGGCGTCACCTTGGTGGCCGAGCGGATCGCCAGGCCATCGTATTGGGGGATAGCGGCGAGCAGCGCATCCTTGTCCTTGCCGAGGTCAGGCAGGTAGTCGACCTCGACGCCGCGGTCGCGGAAAATCTGCACGGCGGTTTCGCTGAGTTTGTCGGAAACGAGAACGCGGGGAGCCATAGGGTCCTCCTGTATGCAAGAAAGAATAAGTTACTTGGCGGTGGCTTCGGCGTAGGCCCAATCGAGCCACGGTATCAGCGCGTCGAGATCGGCAGTCTCGACCGTGGCGCCACACCAGATGCGAAGGCCCGGCGGCGCATCGCGATAGGAGCCGATGTCAAAGGCTGCCTTTTCGGCATCCAGCAGCTTCACCATCTTTTTCAGCGCCGCTTCGTCGGCATCCAAAGTCAGGCACACGGAGGTGTTCGAGCGCGTCGCCTCGACCTTCGCCAGGTTCCTGGCGAACGGCCTGGCGTCGATCCAGGTCTGCACCACTGCGGCATTGGCATCGGCGCGCGCCATCAGCCCCTTCAGGCCGCCCACCGACTTTGCCCAGTTCAGCGCCACGATATAATCTTCCACGCACATCATGGACGGCGTGTTGATGGTCTCGCCTTCGAAAATTCCGGCCATCAGCTTGCCGCCGCTGGTGAGGCGGAAAATCTTGGGAAGGGGCCACACCGGCGAGTAGCTTTCAAGCCGTTCGACTGCACGCGGGCCGAGGATGAGTACGCCATGTGCACCCTCCCCGCCCAGCACCTTCTGCCAGGAGAAGGTGACGACATCGAGTTTGGAGAAATCGAGATTCTGCGCAAATGCGGCGGATGTCGCGTCGCAGATCGTCAGGCCTTTGCGGTCCTCCGGAATCCACGCGGCATCGGCGACACGCACCCCAGATGTCGTGCCGTTCCAGGTGAAGACCACGTCATTGTCGAAGTTGACCGATGCAAGGTCGGGAAGCTCGCCATAGGGTGCGGTGAGCTTGCGCACGTCCTTGAGCTTCAACTGCTTGATGACGTCCGTCACCCAGCCTTCGCCGAAACTCTCCCAGGCCAGCATGTCCACGCCGCGCGCGCCCAGCATCGACCACATCGCCATTTCCACAGCACCCGTATCGGAAGCCGGAACGATGCCGGTGAGATGCGTCTCCGGCACCTCCAGCACGTCGCGGGTCAGCTGGATTGCCAGCTTGAGCCGCGCTTTGCCCAGGCTCGAGCGATGCGAGCGGCCAAGTACGTGTGTATCAAGAAGGTTTGGGGTCCAGCCGGGAATCTTGGCGCAGGGGCCGGACGAAAAGTGCGGAGAGACCGGCCGCACTACCGGTTTCGAATTCGTCATCATGTACTCCATCCTTGCAGATGGACCGGCCCTCGGTGGGGAGGGCTAGCCCGGGATGGCGTATGGCGGATTCCTGATAGCAAAGCAAGTGAACAAAAGGAAAAGGGTGACCACTCACGAAAGAGCGGCCACCCTCTTCTGTTGCTGAGGACTCTCGATCGAGCCTCAGAATTCGTAGCGCAGGCCCCCGAGAATCTGGTGCTCCATCGGGTCGCTGCCATCGGACATGATCGACCGGAAGCGGTAGCCCACATCGGCACTCAAATGGTCGGAGAGGTTGATCGACGTACCGGCCATCAGCGAATAGGCGATTCCGTCCTTGTCCTTGCCGCCGTCGACATTGCCCCAGCCATAGCCTGCACCGGCACCCACATAGGGCGTGAAGGCCGTGCCCGTCGGAACATCGAAGTAAAGATTGCCGAGCGCCGTCATCAGCGTCATGTCGTCGGCACTCTTGGTCGTGTCATAAAAACCGGCCCAATCGAGTCGCAGGTCGGTGCGCAGGTTCTCGTTCAGCCGATAGCCTACACCCGCGCCGCCGATGAATTCGTTGTCGTCGCGGCCACCCCATTCCAGGAACGACCAGCCAAGATCGCCACGCAGGTACCAGCCCGCGATGGCATCGGTCTGCGGCGGCTCATAAGGGTCCGCAGCGAAAGCCGGCATCGACAGGACTCCGAGAAGTCCGGCCGCAAGAACAGCGCGTTTGAAATTCCTCATGATCAGTACTCCCACACAATCGCAATCCCCTTGGATATGGTGGGAAGCTAGGAGCCGGGAGTGACCCAACGCGGGCACGATTTGGGCGATAAAGTGACAGTTTGCGACTGTTGCCGCGATACCACACGAACTTGTGCCAAGGCGGGATAGGCCATTGACCGGATGCCTACCATAAGGCAACCCTGTGCATTGAATGACACACAGAACACAATCTTTCGACTGGTTGCTGCTGGCGGCACTCGTCATCGCATGGGGCTCTTCGTTCGCCATGACGAAAGTGGCCGTGACCCATCTCGATGCGAGCTGGGTGATGGCGCTGCGGCTGGCTGTCGCGAGCGTCGTTCTTGTACCTTACGCCTATGCCAATGGGTTGCCGCTGGTGCGGGCCGATACGCCATGGCGGAAATTCACCTGGCTGGGGTTCATCGGCCACGCGCTGCCATTTTTTCTCATCACCTGGGGCATGCACTACGTATCATCGGGCGTGGCGGGGCTTCTGATGGGGGCCATCCCGTTGTTCATCATCGTGCTTGCTCATTTCACCTTGCCGGATGAACGGCTGACATGGGCCAAGGCCGCCGGCTTCGTGCTGGGCTTCGCCGGCATCATCGTGCTGATCGGACCGGAGAAACTTCTGACGGCCGGCTTCAGCGGCGATGAACTTGCCGGCGAACTGGCCGTGCTGGGTGGCTGCATCTGTTATGCCACCCATGCCATCACCGCCAAACGCATGGGCCTCGAAAATCCCGTGAAGCAGACGGCCGCCGTTTGCACCACCGGGGCACTGATGGGACTGGGGTTTGCCGCCATCGCCAGCCCGGGAGGTCTCGTCGGCGTACCGACGTCAGGCTTCCTGGCGGTCGCCGGCCTTGGAATTCTGCCCACTGCCCTCGCCTCGCTGATCCTCTACAAGCTGTTGAGCCGCAGCGGTCCCACATTCGTCGCCTACTCGAACTACCTTGTACCGCTCTATGCCGTGTTGGCCGGCGCCCTCGTGCTGGGCGAGCAGTTGAGCTGGAACATCTTCGCCGCACTGGCGCTGATCCTGTCGGGCATCGCTATCAGCCGGATGACACTCTTTGCCAAAGAGAGAGCTTTGCCATGAGAGACATGTTCGCAGTTGCCATTGCCGCAATCCTTGGTGCCGCCTTGCCAGTCCGGGCCGAGTGCCCGCTCGACAAGATCGACGCGGCACTCGCGTCGTCAACGCAAGGCCTCAAGACGTTGGAACGCGACGTCAGCGATGTTCAGTCCACGGAAGGTGGTGTCTGGCAGATCTACCGCGAAAAGGACGGCCGGGTGCACTCGATCATACGCATCGACGCGGGCGAGATGGGCCGCAACGACACGCGCCTCAGCATGGTCAACCGTAACACCTATGGAATCTCCTCGACGCGGATCGACTATCTCCGCCACGCCTTCATCGAAGATGCAGGGCCGAATGCCGAGGCGCGCCGCACCACGACAAATTACTATTTCTGCGATGGAAAGCAGTACCTGCCGCCGGATGGCATGAGCCTGCTGGATGGCGACGCCTACAAGGCGGACGGCCTTGCCCTGCAGAAGATGATGGTCCTCCACAAGGACGTCGCCGACTTCACCAAAGGCCTGGCGAAATAGGACTTCAGGCCGCGGCCTTGGCGATCACGCCACAGAGCTCATCGACGATGTTGCGCACCAGTCCCTCGTCATCGCCTTCTGCCATCACGCGGATCACCGGTTCGGTGCCCGATGGCCGGATGACCAGGCGCCCACCATTGCCGAGACGTGCCTCGGCGTCGGCGATCATCTTGAGCACCTGATTGTCCTCCAGCGGCCGTCCCTCCCGGAACTTCACGTTCTTGAGAATCTGCGGCAGCGGGGCAAACAGATTGCACACTTCGCTCACCGGCTTCTGCGCGCGCTTCACTTCCGCCAGCACTTGCAGTGCGGCGAGCAATCCATCGCCCGTCGTCGAGAAATCGGATAGGACAATATGTCCAGATTGTTCGCCGCCAACATTATAGCCGTGGGCACGCATGTGCTCGACGACATAGCGGTCACCCACCTTGGTCCGCACCAGCGAAAGCTTGTGGCCGTCGAGATAGCGCTCGAGCCCGAGATTGGACATGATGGTTGCGACAAGTCCCCCGCCACGCAGTTCCCCGCGGCCGGCAAACGATGTTGCGATCAGCGCCATCAGCTGATCGCCATCGACCACATTGCCCTTTTCGTCGGCGATGATCAGGCGGTCCGCGTCGCCATCGAGCGCAATGCCGATGTCGGCCCGCATTTCCCGCACTTTCGCGCACATGGCTTCCGTGTGGGTTGAACCGCACTTGTCATTGATATTGAGGCCATTGGGTTCGTTGCCAATCGCGAAGACTTCGGCGCCCAGTTCCCACAGTGCCGTGGGTGCCACCTTGTAGGCTGCCCCGTTGGCCGTATCGACGACGATGCGCAAGCCTTCCAGCGTCATGTCCTTCGGATAGGTGCGCTTGGCAAATTCGATGTAGCGGGCCTGGGCGTCCTCGATGCGTTTGGCCCGGCCGATCTTGTCGGAAGACGCCACATTCATCAGCTTGGGATCATCCAGCATCGCTTCGATAGCGAGTTCCTGTTCGTCCGAAAGCTTGTAGCCGTCAGGCCCGAAAATCTTGATCCCGTTGTCCTGGTAAGGGTTGTGCGAGGCCGAGATCATGACGCCCAGATCGGCACGCATGGAACGGGTAAGCATCGCCACTGCCGGCGTCGGCAGCGGGCCGAACAGGAACACGTCCATGCCGGAGGCCAGAAGCCCAGCCGTCAGCGCCTGCTCCAGCATGTAGCCGGACAGCCGCGTATCCTTGCCGATCACCACGCGATGATGATGGCTGCCGCGCTTGTAGAGATTGCCGGCGGCCATGCCGATCCTGAGGACCATGTCTGCCGTCATGGCGCCAGCATTGGCCGTGCCGCGTACACCGTCGGTTCCGAAATATTTACGAGACATTCAAACTCCCCTTACGGTCAGAGCCCGCTTTCTTCCGGATCGGCCGCCGCCCATGCGACCGCCAGCGCCTCCACCGTTGCCTTCACATCATGCACACGAAGGATTTGCGCCCCGTTAAGAGCCGACCATAGGGCGCCGCCCACCGATCCGTAAACACGATTTCCGGCCACCTTTTCCCCCGTCAGCGCACCGATGAACCCCTTGCGCGACAGTCCCATGAGCAGCGGCACGCCCAGGCCATGGAACAGCGTGAACTGGTTGAGAAGATCGACATTGTGGCGGAAGGTCTTGCCAAAGCCGATGCCGGGATCGGCGATGAGCCGGTTCAGGGCGATACCACCCGACACCGCAGCCGCAATCCGCGCTTCCAGCGCATCGTAGACATCGAGTGCCACGTCGTCATAGGTGGGATTGAGTTGCATGGTCCGGGGGTCGCCCTGCGCATGCATGAGCACGACCGGGCAATCGGCCTTGGCCAGCAACGGAATGGCGTGCGGATCATGGGTCAGTGCCGACACGTCATTGATGATGCTGGCGCCGGCCTTGAGGGCCTCGTCCATCACCCGCGCCTTCCGCGTGTCGCATGAGACCTTGCCCCCCTCCTGCACCAGGCCCTCGATCACGGGAATGATGCGGGCCAGTTCCTGATCCTCGGAGATGCCTTCCGAGCCGGGCCTGGTCGATTCACCGCCGACATCGAGAATATCAGCCCCTTCCTTCGCCATGCGAATGCCGCTGGCGATGGCAGTTTCCGTCTCGGCGTTCTTGCCGCCATCGGAAAAGGAATCCGGCGTGACGTTGACGATGCCCATCACCCGCGGCCGCTGCGCCGGCACCGTGGCCGGAAGAGGCAGCGCACGCTCGCGCGTGTAGGGCTCGAACCGCCGGTCGATCCGCTCCCCGTCCCGCTCGATCACCTCGACGAGCGTATAGGACACCGCAGAAAGGCCGCCGAGTGAACCTCCGCGGCCTTCCTTGATCAGGGCTTCGGCGTCCGGTCCGAAAACCAGTCCCGCCGGACGGTGGTACGTCTTGTTCGTCACGCCGAGGGCTGAGGCTCCATGCCGCCGGCATCGCCGGTCTTCGACGCGCCGGCACTCGGCACCGACGAACCACCCTTGGGCATCTTGCGGCTGCTGTCGTCATCGCGCTTGGGCGGAATGCCGTTCAGCAGGTTCTTGATCTCGTCGCCCGACAGCGTCTCGTATTCGAGAAGACCCTGCGCCAGCGTCACGAGGTGAGCGTTCTTGTCGGTCAGGATCTGACGGGCCGTGGACAAGCCTTCGGACACGAGGCGCTTCACTTCCTCGTCGATCTTCTGGGCAGTCTGCTCGGACACATTCTGGGTGCGCGATACCGAGTGCCCGAGGAAGACTTCTTCCTGATTCTCGCCATAGGCCACCGTGCCGAGCTCGTCCGAATAGCCCCAGCGCGTCACCATGGCGCGTGCCAGGCGGGTCGCCTGCTCGATGTCGGACTGGGCGCCGGAGGTCACGTTCTCCTTGCCGAAGGTAATCTCTTCGGCGATGCGCCCGCCCATCATGATCGCCAGCCTCGACGTCATCTGGATGTAGCTCATCGACAAACGGTCGCCTTCGGGCAACTGCATCACCATGCCCAGCGCGCGGCCGCGCGGGATGATGGTCGCCTTGTGGACGGGATCGGCCTTGGGCACATTCATGGCGACGAGCGCATGGCCCGCCTCATGATAGGCCGTCAGCTTCTTCTCATCTTCGGACATGGCCATTGAGCGGCGCTCGGCCCCCATCATCACCTTGTCCTTGGCCTCCTCGAACTCCGACTGGGTCACCAGGCGCTTGTTGCGGCGGGCAGCCAGAAGGGCGGCTTCGTTGACGAGGTTGGCAAGATCGGCACCGGAGAAGCCGGGCGTGCCGCGGGCAATGACCTTGGCGTCGATATCGGGCGCCAGCGGTACATTGCGCATGTGCACCTTGAGGATCTTCTCGCGGCCTTGCACGTCGGGGTTCGGCACCACGATCTGGCGATCGAAGCGGCCGGGACGCAACAGCGCCGGATCGAGCACATCTGGACGGTTGGTGGCGGCCACGAGAATCACACCCTCATTGGCCTCGAAGCCGTCCATTTCAACGAGAAGCTGGTTCAGCGTCTGCTCGCGCTCGTCGTTGCCGCCGCCCAGGCCCGCACCACGGTGACGGCCCACGGCGTCGATTTCATCGATGAAGATGATGCAGGGCGCATTCTTCTTGGCCTGCTCGAACATGTCGCGCACACGCGATGCGCCGACGCCGACGAACATTTCGACGAAGTCGGAGCCGGAAATGGTGAAGAACGGCACGTTCGCTTCGCCGGCAATGGCCCGCGCCAGCAGCGTCTTGCCGGTACCCGGCGGTCCCACCAGCAGCGCACCCTTCGGAATCTTGCCGCCAAGGCGCTGGAACTTGTGCGGGTCCTTCAGGAAGTCGACGATCTCCACGAGGTCGTCCTTGGCTTCCTCCACACCCGCCACATCCTCGAAGGTGACGCGGCCATGCCGCTCCGTCAGGAGCTTTGCCTTGGACTTGCCGAAGCCCATGGCCTTGCCGGACCCCGCTTGCATCTGTCTTATGAAGAAGATCCAGACACCGATCAGCAGCACCATCGGCAGCCAGTAGATCAGGGCATTGGTGAGAAGCGACTCGTTCTGCGCCGGGCGGAAGTTGATTTCGACGTTCTTCTTGCGAAGCTCGTTGATCTGGTCTTCGTAGAGATACAGCGGACCTGTCGTCTGCACCACCGTACCGTCCGCGGTCTTGCCGGTGATGTTTTCACCGGAAATCGTGACCGAAGTGATCGACCCGCCATTGGCCTTGTCGATAAAGTCCGTGTAGCTGATCTCGCTGGAGGCAGTGCGGCCGACCTGGCCCTGGAACAGGCTGAACAGCGCAAACAACAGCAGCGCGATAACGATCCAGACGGCGAAATTGCGGAATTGGTTCACGTGTTCCCTCGACTCTCCCCGGGCAGCCCTAACCCTGCCGGCAAATTTCTCCAAAGATTGGTCCCTAACATAAGTCGGTAAACACCGATTTCCAAGCGTACCGATAATTTAAACACCGGGTTACCGAACTTTTAGGACACGGAATCTGGCCCTCACCGGACTTGGGCCAGTCTCGGCATCACCAAAATCGACCAATACCGGCTCACCAACGGGCCCAAGCACCACGGGTTCCGCATCATGCACGAGACGGGGGATACCATCCACACGCGGAGATTGTGGCGCCATGCGGCCGGGTACAACCCGCCAGCCGGGCGGTGCATCAAGGACAAAGCGACCGTCCCAGACCAGGCGGCCATCATCCGGCACCGGCACGGGTTCTGCGGCCACGCGGCCGGCTTCGCGGGCAACCAGGACCTCTCCGCTCCGGCGCCAGACCACCGCACCGGCCAGTGTCCGGCGGGCTCGCGGATGCGCAAGATCGCCGCTGAGCCGCTCAAGCTCCGCCCGCAGCGGCGTCTTGCCGGAGCCGAATAACATCAGCACCTGCCGCAGCACACGCACGCGCACTTCACGCGGCAGGCCCGAAAACGATGCCAGATCGAATGTACCGAAGCCACGGGGGTGGATCACCAGCCGCGACGAAATGAACCCCTCGGCGGCGGCAAGAAGCAGGACGGACAGTTCCCTGCAAGCATCCGCCAGACGAACGAGCCGGGCATCGTCGAATCCCTTTGCACGCAGAGTCTTCAGAGCTCCGCGAATGCGCACCCGTTCGAAACGCTCATCGCGATTGCTTGGATCTTCGATCCAGTCCTGCTGCCAGGCTCTCAGGTCTTGCCGCAAGGTATCGCGGCGGATACCGAGCAACGGCCGCATGACTGGCAATCCGTTCCATTGCCCCCGAGGTGGAATGCCGGACAGACTGTCCACGCTGTCCGTGCGGGCGAGGCGCATCAGCACGGTCTCCGCCTGATCATCGAATGTATGGGCCGTCAACAGAGCCTCGGCGCCATTGGCCCGGCACCATTCGGTCATAAGGTCATAGCGGGCCTCACGGGCCTTCGCCTGCACTGCGCTGCGCGGCCGCGGCCCGGCCCATGCCAGCGTCCGATGCGGCAACCCGAGATTCGCCGCCCAAGCCGCCACCTGCCGTGCTTCGCCGGCCGCCTCCGGCCGCAAACCATGATCGACCGTGAGAACAGAGAGACGCGGTGCATGAAGATGCTGGCGTGCCCATCCAGCCGCGTGGCGCATCAGCGCCACCGAGTCGGACCCTCCCGACACGGCCAGCGCCACATGGCTCAAGTCGTCTAGCGCCGAGAATGACTCAGGAAGCGCAACCGGCACGCTTGGACTCGGCCTGCGCGCGTCTGCGGGCTTCAACCGCCTTGGGATATTCGGCGTTCACCGCCGCATAGGCCGCACAAGCTTGCTGCGACTGCCCCAGCCGCCCCAGCGAGATGCCGAGCTTGAGCAGGCTGTCGGGCGCGCGGCGGCTCTTCGGATATTTCTTGTAGCCCTGCAGGAAGGTCTGCGCCGCACGGCGATAGTCGCGCTGGGCATAATAGGTCTCACCCAGCCAATACTGGGCACTGCCGGCAAGTCCATGGTCGGGGTACTTGGTGAGGAAGGTGGAGAAGCCGGCCTCCGCGTCGGCGAACTGACGGCGCAGCAGACTTTCGTTGGACTGCTCGTAGAGCGCCTCGGGCGCTTCAGGCGCCAGCGAAACAGTCTCGATCGAATCATCGCCGTAGCCGGCCTCAGGCGCGGCCTGATCCACATAGACGTCTTGGCCCGGCTCCTGCTGGGAGGGCGACACCAGAACCTGGCCCTGGAAGCCGCCGTCTCCCGGCTGGGCAGCGGCTGCACCAATCGCACCGAGGATCTGCGGACCGGGCGCCTTCTGCGCACTCGGCAATTCGCTGTCATCGGTGGACTGTGCCAAGCTGAGCGGCTCTTGATTGATCGTTTCAACGCCGTTGTCGGCCGAGGGCAGCGGCGCGACATCGGAAGACGCAATGCGGCTTTGGTTCAATTCGGCCGCGGCCGGCGGCTGCTGTTCCAGTGCACCTGCCTTCGCCGGGCTGGCACCCTTGAGCTGCTGCACTTCGTAGTTCAACTCTTCCACCTGGCCCATCAGCGTGCGCACCTGCTCTTCGAGCAACTGCATGCGGACAGCCATCTCCGAGGCCGATTGCGCCATGGCGGGAGTGATGAGGCCAACGCTCACAATGGCGATGGCGGCGGCGGACGAACGGACAAATTTCAACATGACTGGCACCAAAGAGCTCCGGCGGGGCGGGCGTGTGTTAACAGCGTACCTGCCCCTGAATCACGGTGAAAATGAGGCTGTTATGCAATCCGGCAACACTCCTCGCCTCAGTGTTGCTAATTTGCGCCACCCGTAATGACCGTCACGGCCCGGCGGTTCTGCGACCAGCATTGTTCAGCATCGCACAGCGCCACGGGACGTTCCTTACCGTATGCGATGGACGAGATTCGGCTGCCACTGACACCCTGAGCAATCAGGAATTCGCGCGCCGCGGTGGCACGCCGTGCAGACAGCGCGATGTTGTATTCGCGCGTGCCCCGTTCGTCGGCATGCCCTTCCATCTGGACCGTGACATTGCCATACTGGCTGAGCCACTGGGCTTGCCGCCGCAAGGTCTCTTGCGCTTCGGGCGAAAGAGTCGACTTGTCTTCCGAGAAGTAGACGCGATCGCCGACGTTGACCGTGAAATCCTGCTCGGAGCCGGGCCGCACATCGCCCGCACCAGGTCCGGTACCTGCGTCAAGATCAGGTGTGTTCTTCTTGGAACAGGCCGCCAAAGCCAGGAAGCAGCTCAACACCGCAACGGTCTTCAGGCTCGCCATACGAGACATCATCGAATCAACTCCTCTGCCGGCCCCCTCCGGCCGCGTGACATGGTAAGTCCGGCTGGCCGGACTTACCCTTTGTTTACTCTGAAGGAACAGGGTTAATTTTCCCTCACCCGCCTGCGTCAGCTGGTGCGCGCGCCGCCTGTAATGACGGTGACAGCACGGCGATTTTGTGACCAGCACTGCTCGGCATCACACAGCGCGGCGGGGCGTTCCTTGCCATAGGCGATGGATGAAATGCGCGACGCAGTGATCCCCTGCGCAATCAGGAACTCGCGTGTTGCCGTGGCGCGCCGCGCCGACAAGGCGATGTTGTATTCGCGCGTGCCGCGTTCATCGGCATGTCCTTCCACCTGCACCATCACTTCTGGATACTGCTGCAGCCACTGGGCCTGGCGGCGAAGCGTCTCTTGCGCCTCGGGCGAGAGAACCGACTGGTCCTCGGCGAAGAACACGCGATCTCCGACTTCGCTGGTGAACTCCTCGGCCGAACCCGGCGCATATTGCGAGGCTCCCGGCCCGGTGCCGGCTTCCAGGTTGGGCGTGCTCTTCTTCGAGCAGGCGGCCAGCGCCAGAACACAGCACAGCGCCGCGGCAAACTTGAAACTCACAGAACTCTTCATTGGTCTTCCCGTTCCACTTTATTCATGGCGGCGCAGCAATCCCCTGCGGCTGCCGCCGGTTGGGCCCCCCGGCCCTGTTCAGTCAAAGTCGTGTCAATTGAGCTTCGGCGACCACGCCGGGTCCGATGCGAATCCCTGGATCGGCACCCTCTGCTCGTTGTAGCCGGTGATGTCGACCGACCACAGCTGCGGTCCGCCGCTTTCGCCTTGCGTATCGCGGAAGAACATCAACACCCGGCTGTTGGGCGCCCATGTCGGTCCCTCGTTGTGATATCCTTCGGTGAGGATGCGCTCGCCCGAACCATCCGGTGCCATCACGCCGATGGCGAACTTGCCGCCGCCCTGCTTGGTGAATGCGATGTAGCGTCCGTCCGGCGACCACACCGGCGTTGAATAGCGGCCATTGCCGAAGCTGATGCGATTCTGGTTCGAGCCGTCGACATTCATCACGTAGATCTGCTGGGTGCCGCCGCGGTCCGATTCAAACGCCACGCGGCTGCCATCCGGCGAATAGGACGGCGCGGTGTTGATGGCGGGCACGTTGGTGAGTTGGCGCAGGTGGCGCGAGCGAAGGTCGAGCTCGTAGATGTTGGCGTTGCCGCCATCCTGCAGGCTCATGATGACGCGCTGCCCGTCAGGCGAGAACCGCGGGCTGAAGCTCATGTTGGGGAACTCGCCGACAATTTCGCGCTGGCGCGTATCGATGTTCATCAGATAGACGCGCGGCGTATCGCTGCCGAACGACATGTAGGTGATCTCGTTTGTCGTCGGCGAGAAGCGCGGCGTCAGCACCAGGTCTCGGCCATCCGTCAGTGCACGGATGTTATAGCCGTCCTGGTCCATGATGGAGAGCTTCTTCACCCGCCGGCTCTTCGGCCCTTCCTCCGCCACGAACACGATTCGCGTATCGAAGTAGCCGTCGATACCGGTCAGGGATTTGTAGATGATGTCCGAAATGATGTGCCCGATGCGCCGGGCATTTTTGGGGATGGTGGTGAACTGCTGCGCGGCGAGCTGTTGCTGGGTGTTGACATCCCACAGCCGGAAAGCGACGCGGATCTTGCCTCCCTCGGCGGAGACCTGCCCGGTCACCAGCGCCTTGGCCTGGATCTGCCGCCAGTCCGCAAAGCGCGGCTGCTGGCCGAAATCCGCGATCTGTTCGATGAAGGAGGCGGGATCGAGCGGTGCGAAATAGCCGGACCTCCCGAGATTGTTGGTGATGACCTCACCGATCGTGCCGCCCGACTCCTCTGCACCGCCACCGGAGATGAAGGGTGAAATGGCGATGGGCAGCGGATCGACGCGGCCGCCGGTCACGGTCCCTTCGACGGCTTCTGCCTTCTGTGCGCCAATGGCCGCCATGGCGAGAACGATGGCAAAAATCGGAAACCGCCAGAAGCGGAACAAGGTCATGGGATGCGTCATCATCATAGGGTGGGTGCCGTCACTTATCCTTGGAACATCTGTCTGGGGTCGAAATCGAGAGTATTGTCCCTCCAAAGATCATAGCGATCAGCCGGAAGGAAACTGTAGGCCTGGCATTCGATCAGTGCCGCAACCGCGGAGCGCGCCGTCGCATCGAACAGCTGGTCTGCCTGGTAGTTTTCGACGGAGGGGTTCCCGTCGAGCGAACCATCCTGATTGAGCACAAAGTGGATGCGAACAATAATTCCGGCTTCGCGCGCACCCGGTGGTACGGTCCAGCATTCCTTCACGCGCGACACGAGACCATCAAGAATAGTACCCACCAGTTCGCTGTCATCGCCCTGCAGATTGGCCTGGCCCTTGGTCGGCGAACCATCCGTGGCCGCTTCTGAAGACGTCGTCGTCTTTTCGTCATTCTCCTTGTCGAGAAGCGCATCCGAATTCAGCAGGTCCTCAAGCTTCGCCACATCGAGCTTCTGCTGCTTCTTCTTCTTGGCGTCCGCTTTCTTCTTTTCCTCGGCGAGCTTCTTGGCTTCGGCCTTCTTCTTCTCCTCCGCCTTCTTCTTTTCGTCGGCCTTCTTCTTCTCGTCGGCCTTCTTCTTGGCCTCGGCCTTCTTCTTCTCTTCAGCCTTCTTCAGCGCCAGCGCCTCTGCGTCGGGATCGGTCACGGTATCCTTGATCAGGTCCTTCAGCGGATCGGCTTCGAGCGGCTTGTCCTCGGCCTTCTTTTCTTCCTTCGGCGGTTCAGGAGTCTTTTCCGGTGGCGGGGGCGCCTTGGCTTCCTTTGCGGCCTTCTTTTCTTCCTTGGCGATCTTGGCGGTGGGATCGGCCTTCTTCTGCTCGGCCGCCTTCTTGCTGGTCGGTTTCTCGACCTTCTCGGGTGCGTCGGCCGCCATGGCCATCTTCTTGGTCATGTCGCCGATCTTGGAGATGTCGACCTGGATCGCTTCCATCGGCTTGACGTCATGCGGCGACGGGTTGGGCAGCACCACGAGTGCGGCAATCAGAATGGCCGCATGAATCCCGAGTGATGTCGCCAGGCTCCACCGCATCTCAGTTCGACTTGGCCTCCGTCTTGGCCGTCTCGTCGGGCCCGCCGGTAACCAGGCCAATCTTGCGGTAGCCGGCGCCATTGAGCAGGCCCATGACCTCCATCACCTTGCCATAGGAGACGGCCGTATCGGCCCGGACGAACAGCTGCTCTTCATAGCCGTTCTTGGCAATGGCAACGAGCTTCGGCGTCAGGTCAGCAAGGTCGATCGGCGTTTCCTGCAGATAGATTGTGCCATCCTGCTGCACGGTGACAGTAATCGGCTCGGTGCTGGCGTTCATCTGCTTGGCTTCCGTCTTGGGAAGCTCGATGGGGACACCCACCGTCATCAGCGGTGCCGCCACCATGAACACGATCAGCAGCACCAGCATCACGTCCACCAGCGGGGTGACGTTGATGTCGGACATGGCGCCGTGCGACGAACGCCGCCTGGCGTTGCGCTTCTGGTAGCCGCCCCTCGCTCCCCCTGCCGATGCACCCATGCTTAAACCCGTTCGTCCAGCTGCCGCGAAATGATTGCCGAGAACTCGTCGGCGAAATTCTCAAGCCGCGCGCCGATCCGGCCCGCGTCGGCCGTGAACATGTTATAGAAGATTGTCGCCGGTATGGCGGCCACAAGGCCGATTGCGGTGGCAAACAGCGCCTCCGCGATACCGGGCGCCACCACCGCCAGATTGGTGTTCTGCGAATTGGCGATGGCCTGGAACGAGGTCATGATCCCCCACACCGTGCCGAACAGGCCGATGAATGGCGCCGACGAGCCGGTCGTGGCCAAAAACAGCAACCGCGCCTCCACATCATGCATCTCCTTCTGGATCTGCACGTCCATCACCTTTTCGATGCGCGTCTGCACGCCCTGGAAGCCGGCCCGCATGGTGGCCTCCTGGCTCCGCTTCCATTCGCGCATTGCCGACATGAAGATGGCGGCAAGACCGATGTTGTTGCGGTTGCCCATGGAGAGATAGAGGTCTTCCAGCGACTGGCCGGACCAGAAATACTGTTCGAACCGGTCGTTGGCGGCATTCATCCGCCGCACGGCCACGAACTTCTCGATGATGATGGCCCAGCACCACACCGACGCCAGCGCCAGGCCCAGCATGACGATCTGCACTGGCAGGCTGGCCTGCATGACCAGATGCCACAGGGAAATCTCGCCGCTAGGCGCAATCGTTTCGACCGCAACCGGATCCATTCTATCCCTTCCACGCGCCGCCGGACTCTGTCCCGTTCGGCCATCCCACTTCCGCACTCTCGAGGAGAACCGCCTGAAACATGCGAAATCTGTCGAAACTGCGGCGGTTCGGTTTGCAACAGCCATGCCGGCAGCCTGCCCGGTCCCGAACCGGCAGTCGGGCCACCACATGAATCGAACATGGTTAAGACGAGGTTACGAGCCTGATTCGGAACGGGATTTCAAAACAGCCAGAAGATCCGGCGGAAGCCTGCAGGGCCGCCCGCGCCCATCGATCAGCGCGACGGTGACCCGCGCCGTGAACAGGTTCGCCTCGCCAAGCCGCACCGCCTGGTCCAGTTCCAGCCGGGCGCCGCCGGCGTCTGCAACCCGCGTCTCAACCTCCAGCAGATCATCGAGGCGCGCGGGCTTCAGGAAATCGCAGACCATGCGGCGGACCACGAACACCGCATCGCCAAAGCTGCTTTGCACGATGCCGTTCACCCGCAGGAAGTCGGTCCGGCCGCGCTCGCAATAGCGCAGATAGTTGGCGTGGTAGACGAAGCCCTGGCCGTCCGTATCCTCGTAGTAGACCCTGACGGGCAGGAGATGGACACCCTCCTCCATCCGCCCCGCGATCGCCGGCCACCGGTCAGACATCGTGATCGCCGAGCGGCAGGATGCCTTGCGTGATCGCCGGGTCCTGCGGCACCGCAAGGCCGAGATGGCGGAAGGCATGCGGCGTCAGAAGCCGGCCGCGCGGCGTGCGGTTGAGAAAGCCCAGTTGCAGCAGATAGGGCTCGACGATGTCTTCCAGCGCATCGCGCGCTTCCGACAGCGAGGCCGCGATGGTGTCGATCCCCACCGGCCCGCCGCCGAAATTGACGGCGATGCACTGGAGATAGCGATGGTCCAGCGAATCGAGGCCGCGGTTGTCGACGTCGAGGGCGGAGAGCGCCTTGTCCGCCGCCCTGGCATCGATGATGTCGGCCTTGGCCACCGCCGCGAAATCGCGCACACGACGAAGCAACCGTCCGGCAATGCGCGGCGTGCCCCGTGCCCGCCGTGCGATCTCACGCGCACCATCCTCGGAAATCGCCACCTGCATGACCCGGGCCCCGCGCTTGACGATGTCGAGCAGCTCATCCTCGGTATAGAAGTCAAGCCGCACCGGAATGCCGAAACGGTCGCGCAAGGGGGTGGTCAGAAGCCCGGTGCGCGTCGTCGCCCCCACCAGCGTGAACTTGGCGAGATCGATCCTGACCGAGCGCGCCGCCGGGCCCTCGCCGATGATGAGGTCGAGCTGGAAATCCTCCATGGCGGGATAGAGGATTTCCTCCACTGCCGGGTTGAGCCGGTGAATTTCGTCGATGAAGAGCACGTCGCGCTCCTCGAGGTTGGTGAGCAGCGCCGCGAGATCGCCCGCCTTGGCGATGACGGGGCCGGACGTCGCCTTGAAGTTGACTCCCAGCTCGCGCGACATGATCTGCGCCAGCGTCGTCTTGCCAAGCCCTGGCGGCCCCGCAAACAACACATGGTCCAGTGCCTCGCCCCGCTGCTTCGCCGCCTCGATGAACACGCGCAGATTCTGCTTCGCCTTCGACTGGCCGACGAATTCCTCCAGCCGCTGCGGCCTGAGATGCGTGTCGATCGCATCCTCCGGCGTCTTCTCTCGGTCGGTGAGACGGGTGGTCATGCCAGTGCCAGCTCCTTCAGCGCCAGCCGGATCAGTTTCTCCGTGGGCTGATCATCGCCGCCCTTCTTCATCGCGGCCGAGACCGCAGCCCCCGCCTGCGCCTGGCCGTAGCCGAGATTGACCAGCGCCGACACCGCGTCCGCTGCCGCCGTCGGCCGCGGCGCGTCGAGTTCGACCGCCAGCTTCGCCAGCGACACGTCCGCGCCGGCAAGGCTCGGCACCTTGTCCTTGAGTTCGAGCACGATGCGCTCGGCCAGCTTCTTGCCGACGCCATTGGCCCGTCCGATCATCGCCTTGTCCTGCAGTGCGATGGCGTTGCCGATCTCGTGGACCGACAGTGTCGAGAGAATGGCGAGCGCCACCTTGGTGCCCACCCCTTGCACCGACCCCAGCAACCGGAACCATTCGCGCTCGGTGACCGTGGCAAAGCCGACGAGCCGGATCATGTCCTGCGATACCAGCATCTCGGTGTGGATCTCGGCGAACTCACCGGCCCCGCCGAGTGCCGCCAGCGACTTCGCCGAACACGAGACATGATATCCCACGCCATTGACGTCGATCACCACGTAATCCGCCCCGGCGGCATCGATCCGGCCCTTGAGTTTCGCGATCATCGGCAGCGCCCCATTTCAGACCCTGCTACTGGCACCAACGGAACAAGTCAAGAACGGGCCAGCGCCGCCGCCAGATTGCGCGACGTGCGGTGATGGGCGTGGCAGATGGCGATGGCCAGCGCGTCGGTCGAGTCCGCCGTTTTCATCCGGGCCTTGGGCAGCAGCAGCTTCACCATGTGCTTCACCTGGTCCTTTTCCGCGTGCCCCGCCCCCACCACCGTCTTCTTGATCATGTTGGGGGCATATTCGGCGACCGGGATCTGGAGCATCGCGGGTGCCAGCATGACGACGCCCCGCGCCTGCCCCAGCTTCAGAGTGGCACGCGCATCGGTGTTGACGAAGGTTTCCTCCACCGCCGCCTCATCCGGCTCGAAACTGCGGATCACCTCCATCAACTGGGCATGAATCTGCAGCAGCCGCTCGGCCAGCGGCGCGTTCGCCTCTGAATGAACCGAACCGTCGGCCACATAGGACAGACGCTGCCCTTCCGCCGTGATGACGCCCCAGCCGGTATTGCGAAGCCCCGGATCAATGCCGATGATTCGGATCATTGCCGGAATCTAGCAGATCATTCGGCGTTGAGTGCTGCCATCACATCATCGGGGATGTCGGCATTGGAGAAGACCACCTGCACGTCGTCATCCTCGTCCAGCGCATCCACCAGTTTCAGCAGGGTCTCCGCCTTTTCCTGGTCCACGGGCGCCATGGTCTGCGGCTTCCACACCACTTTCACGGTGTCCGCATCGCCGAACTTCTCGGCCATGGCGGCGGAAACTTCGCCGATCGACTCAAACGCGCAAGTGATCGTGTGGCCGGACTCATCCGACACCACATCGTCGGCGCCCGCCTCGATTGCCGCTTCCAGCATGTCGTCGGCAGACGCCTTGTCGGCGGGATAAATGATTTCGCCCGCCCGGTTGAACATGAAGGCGACCGAGCCGGACTCGCCCATGTTGCCGCCGAATTTGGTGAACATCGCCCGCACATTGGAGGCCGTGCGGTTGCGGTTGTCGGTCAGCGCCTCGACGATGACGGCAACCCCGCCCGGCCCGTAGCCCTCGTAACGCACCGCATCATAGTTCTCGGCATCGCCTCCGCTCGCCTTCTTGATGGCGCGCTCGATATTGTCCTTGGGCAGGTTTTCGGCCCGGGCGTTCTGGATCGCCAGCCTGAGGCGGGCATTGGCGGCGGGGTCCGGCAGGCCGGCCTTGGCCGCCACGGTGATTTCGCGCGCCAGCTTCGAGAAGATCTTGGACCGCACTTTGTCCTGTTTTCCCTTGCGGTGCATGATGTTCTTGAATTGTGAATGGCCGGCCATGGAACCCTCGTTCGAAACATGTTTGGGCGCCTTATAGACAAGCCGGGCGGCCGGAAACAAGCCGCTTAACCCGGCATTAAGCCTCCCCCAGCAAAGCTTGGGCCACCTGTTGAGTAATGGCGTTGATGGAGTGGACGATGACGGTACGGCCTGGACTGGTGAACGAGCTCTGCTTTGCGGCAGAAGGAATGGCCGGAACCGCCGGTGCTGCCTCCCTCCGCCGGCTGTCGAGCCTGGTTGCCCAGGCCCCGAAGGGCCGCCTGTTCGGCGCCATTTCAACGCTGTCAGACATGTCGGCCAAGGCCACGCAAACTCTTGAGCGCGGCCATGCCGCCCTCGAGGCTGGCGACAGCAAGGAAGCGGCGCTCAGGCTTGCCAGCGCCCTGCTGCAACTGGACGAACTCGCAAGTTCTGCCCAGCCCGCCGTCCATCACGACAGCGCACCGGCCTATCTGCAGAAGCGCTAGCTGCTGATACCGCGCAGCTTTTCAGACCGGCGGCGCAGCAACTCCACCGTGATCAGCAGTGCGGTGGAGAACAGCACCAGCACCGTCGCTGCCGCGGTAATGGTCGGCGAAATGAGCTCGCGGATGCCCGCGAACATCTGCAGCGGAAGGGTCCGCTGTTCAGGTGACGCCAGGAACAGCACGACGACGACCTCGTCAAACGAGGTGACGAAGGCAAACAGGGCCCCCGAAATCATGCCCGGCAGGATCAGCGGCATCATCACCTTGAAGAACACCGTGTAAGGCGGCGCACCGCAGGACGCGCCGGCACGGATCAGTGTCTTGTCGAAGGCAGACAGCGTTGCCGTCACCGTGATGACGACGAAAGGCGTCGCCAGCGCCGTATGGGCGAGGACAACACCCAGCAGCGTGCCGGCGAGGTTCATTTCCGCATAGAACTTGAACATGCCCACGGCCGAGATGATGATCGGCACGATCATCGGTGAAATCAGCACGGCCATGACGGTCGACTTCGCCGGAAAATTCGCCCGCGACAGGCCGAGTGCGGCGATCGTTCCCAGCGTCGTCGCCAGCGCCGTCGCCGCAATTGCGACGATGAAGCTCATCTTCAGGGCATTCATCCAGCGCTCGTTGAAGAAGAAGTCCTGGTACCAGCGCAATGAATAGCCCGGCATCGGATAACTGAAGAAGGTCTCCGAATTGAACGACAACGGCATGATCGCGATGATCGGCGAGATCAGGAACAGAAGCACGAGGCCGACGAAAACCCGGACCGCATAATAGGCGACGGTCTCACCTCTGGTGTAATAGGACGGAACGGCCATGGCGCTACCCCAGCTTCATGCGGTCGATGCCGACCAGCTTGTTGTAGACGTAATAGAGGATGAGGGTGGCCACCAGCAGGATGACGCCGAGTGCTGAAGCCTTGCCCCAATTGTTCTCGGTGTTGATGGCACTGGCGATGAAGCCGGAGATCATCTGGTCGGTCGGTCCGCCCACCAGCGCCGGCGTGATGTAGTAACCAAGGCACAGGATGAAGGTGAGCAGGCAACCCGCTGCCACACCCGGCAAGGTCTGCGGCATGTAGACCCTGACGAATGAATAGAGCGGCGTGCCGCCCAATGATTTCGCCGCGCGCATATAGGACGGGGAAATGGTCTTCATCACGGAATAGATGGGCAGCAGTGTGAACGGGAGCTGGATGTGGGTCATCGCCACCACGGTAGCAAAGCGGGTCTTGAACAGTTGCGGCGTACCCTCCGCCAGCCCCGTGAGGTTGAGCAGCCAGGTGATGCCGGTGAGGTTGAGCAACTGTGCGAAAACGCCGCCATCCTGCATCAGGATCATCCAGGCCGTGGTACGCACCAGCAGCGATGTCCAGAATGGCAACAGAACGAAGATCATCAGGATGCTGGCGACCCGTTGCGGCGACGTCGCCAGCATATAAGCGACCGGATAGCCAAGCACGAGCGTCATCACAGTCACCAGCAAGGATATGCCAAGCGTGCGCATCAGGATGTCGACATAGACCGCACGGTCGGAAGGGACATGCTCGATGGAACCATCCGCGCCTTGCCGCATGTCCAGCATGGCGAGCAGATAGAACGGCGTGTAAACTGACGAAGAGCGCTTGATCGTCGACCAGGTATTGGGATCACCCCAGATCTTGTTGATCTTGATGACCGCGTCCTTGTAGGGACCTGCATCCAGCTTTTCGACAGCGCGGCCTGTCGCAATGACCTTGGAGCGGATGCCGGAGATTTCATAGTTCAATCGCTTCCCGATCAGCGCGGTCTGGCGCCTCTCCTGGGCGACTTTCATGTCGGCAACGAAGGCCGCAAAAACATCCTCGGACGGCACGTCCTTGCCGTCCCAGGCCTTCAGCGCAGTAATGGTCTGCGGCAAATTCTCGGCGACATCGGGATCGTGCACCGAATTGTACAACATCACCAGGATGGGAACGAGGAATGACAGCACGATGAACGCAAACAGCGGTGTCACCAGCCCAAGTGCCTTGAGGCGTTCGCGGCGGTGCGCTCTGGCCAGCGCCACTTTCAGCGGCGTTCCGTCTGCGGCACGCATCACGCCATCGTTTGGGATTGCTTGAGCCGTAGCCATTGCCTGTGCTCCCGGGATGCGATCGGTCTTCTAAGCGAAATGAAAATGCGCCGGGGAGGAGTAGCGACTACCCCTCCCCGTGCAATTTGCCGGCTTATTTGGCAAGCCAGGCGTTGAAGCGCTCACGCAGCTCATCGCCCTTGTCACCCCAGAACTGCGGGTCCGGATAGAACACAGTCTTGAGGTTGTCCGGTGCGGACGGCAGATCGGGAAGCACAGTGGGATCGACCAGCGGCGCTGAATCCATGTTGGCCGGACCGTAGGCGATGTACTTGGTCTGGTCGGCCATGCGCTGCGCGTCAGACGCAAAGGCGACGAATCGATAGGCCGCGTCGAGCTTCGGCGTGCCTGCCGGAATTGCCCACCAGTCCCAGTCAGGAGCCTGATGGTCCCAGATGATCTTGAACGGCTTCTTGTCGTCCTTGATGGCGGTATCGAACCGTCCGTTCCATGACGATGTGAACACCACCTGACCGTCGGCCAGAAGTTGCGGGCCCTGGGCGCCCGATTCCCACCAGATGACGTCCTTCTTGATGGTGTCAAGCTTGGCCAATGCGCGGTCCACGCCTTCATTGGTGCCGAGCACCTTGTAGACGTCTTCCGGCGCCACGCCGTCAGCCATCAGCGCCCACTCGAGATTGACGAAGGGGCTCTTCTGCAGGCCGCGCTTGCCCGGGTACTTCGCCGTGTCGAAAATCGCCTCGAACAGGTCCTTCGGCGCTTCCGTCTTGGAGGTGTCATAGGCGACCACGGTCGAATAGAGAATGTTCGGCACGGCGCAGTCGGTCACGTCGCCGCCGATGAACTTCGAGCGGTCGAGGCCCAGCTTGGCCCAGTCTATGGTCTCGAAGGTGCCTTCCGCGCAGCCGGCCAGCGCCGTCTGGGTATCGACGTCAACCACGTCCCAGGTCACGGCGTTCGATTCCACCATGGCGCGGATCTTGGCGATTTCGCCGTTGTATTCGGATTCGGTGATCTTGTTGCCTTCAGCCATGTAGGGTTCGTAGAACGCCTTGCGCTGGCTCATCGAGTAGGAGCCGCCCCACGACACGACGGTGATTTCATCGCCAGCCTGGGCTGACGTCACCGAACCAAATGCTGTTCCAGCGAGCAGGGCCGCTGCGAACAATGTAGCGAATTTCTTCATACGACTGCTTCCTCCTGATACGCCAGCTTCGCCGGCCATTGGGTGTTTCAGGGAGAAAACATGTCCCGCTGGCGCTGTCTCGCGCACAGGCGGGCCTGACTGATTCCTCCCCATATTCTTCAACGCCTTGAGGGTCTTTCCGAAGCCACTCGCAACCCTGTGCGAAACCCCGGTTTAGCCCGATTTATTATAAGCGCTGCAAACAATACTAACGGCGGTTGAGCCGCCCGTCACTAGAGTTTTTCTGTCGCATGATGGAATTTCACGCCGAATCGCAGATTACCAAAAGTCAACTTCAGCCTGGGAGAGACGGCCGCCAACGCGAATTGGAGCAATGGCCTTGGCCAGCCCTGTGGCATCGTCGGTCTCCACCGCCACGCCACACACAGTTCCCGGCCCGGTGGCCGGCTTCATGCGCTCCACCGGCAGCTTCCGCTGGAAGCGGTGCAGCGGTTCGGTTTTTTCCATACCGATAACGGAATCGTAGTCTCCGCACATCCCGGCATCGGACATGAAGCCGGTGCCGCCCGGCAGGATTTGATGGTCGGCAGTCGGGACATGGGTGTGAGTGCCCACCACAAGGCTCGCCCGCCCATCGCAGAAATGGCCCATCGCCATCTTCTCGGAAGTTGTCTCGGCATGGAAATCGATCAGCACCGCATCGCAGGCCATGCCGAGGGGACAGGAGTCAAGCTCATGCTGCAACGCCGGAAACGGGTCATCCAGCATCGGCTCGATCATCACCCGTCCCATGGCGTTCATGACCAGCACCCGCCTGCCATCCTGGGTCTCCACCAGCGCCGACCCCCGGCCCGGACATCCCTTGGGCCAGTTCACCGGCCGCAGCAGATTGGGATAACGCTCGACGAAGATCAGCGCCTCGCGCTGGTCGAAGGCGTGGTTGCCCAGCGTCACGACATCGGCACCCGCCGCCAGAAACCCTTGAAAGATCTCTTCGGTGATGCCGAAACCATGGGCGGCATTCTCGCCATTGACGACCACCAGGTCCGGCCGGTAGCGCGCCCGCAATGCCGGCAAGGCGTCGGCCAGCGCCTCGCGCCCGCTCTTGCCGACAACGTCTCCCAGAAAGATCAGCCGCACGTAATGGTCTCGGTTTCCGTCAAAATGTAGTCGAGGGGCGCGTCATGCTCCCCGCGTGGCACCTGATCGGCCAATTGGGCCTGATATGCAACCCCGATGGCGGTAACAGGTTTGGCCGTTCTCAGCTTTGCCAGCGTCCGGTCATAGAAGCCACCACCGTAACCCAGCCGGTAGCCGGAGCGGTCATAGGTGAGCCCCGGCACCAGCAGCACGTCGGGCGCAACCTCCTCCGCCGACTCCGGTGGAATTGGAATTTCCCACACGCCGGGAACCAGTGGTTCGCCCGGTTGCCAGAGCCGGAACACCAGCGGCTGGCCCTCGCCCACGACCACCGGCAAGGCTGTTCGCCACCCTGCCCGCCGCAACATGTTCAACAGCGGGATGGTGCTGATTTCGCTCTTGTAGGGGATGAAGCCGGAAATGATTCCGGGCGATCGGCTGACGGCTGCGGGAAGCCCCCGATCGGCCAGCGCGGCCGGGGCAAAGTCCTTCTGCCGCTCGTGGGCCTCGGCCCGCACCTGGGCCGCCGCCTTGCGGGCTGATTTCTTGACCGCGGCCAGATCCATGAAAACGCTCCGAAAAAAATTGTGGCAAGCCGCCATGGCCGTGAGAGAGGTACGATCCCGGGTCCCTACAGTTGTAGGTGGGCGCCGTTTCAGCAAGGCCACGGCCTCGCCAAGGGACAGCTCCCAAGTAGAATCGCATAGGCCCCTGGGAAAAAATGTCCCCCACGCACCGGGCAGCCTGCCGGAGGCCTATTTAGGGACGCCCGCGCCAAAAGTCCAATGACGCTTCAGTAGGCCGACACCCCGCCGGCCGGACGCCGCGCGTCATGGCCGCCATAGAGCAGCCCCGGCACAGGCTTCCGCGTCGCCATGGCATCGTTGCCAGAACTTTGGGTCTCATCCGCCGCGGTCTCGGCCGGGCCGATCAGGATGGCTTCCGCCGCCCCCCATTCGGATTGCACCTTGAGTGCATATCCCATCTCTTCCAGCTTCTTGGACGTATCCGGCGACAGGGCGAAAGGCTCGACCGCCACCACATCGGGCAGCCACTGATGGTGGATGCGGGGCGCGTTCACCGCCTCCTGAATCGTCATGCCATGATCGATGACATTGAGAATGGCCTGGGTGACGATGGTGATGATGCGCGAGCCGCCGGGCGAGCCCAGCACCATGAACACCTTGCCATCCTTCTTGACGATCGTCGGGCTCATCGAACTGAGCGGCCGCTTGCCCGGCGCGATGGCATTGGCCTTGCCCTGCACCAACCCGAACATGTTGGCCACACCCGGCTTGATGGTGAAATCGTCCATTTCGTCATTGAGGAAGAAGCCGGTGTCGCCCGCAATCACCTTGGCGCCAAAATAGGCGTTGATGGTGTAAGTGATGCCGATGGCATTGCCCCTCGCATCCACCACCGAGAAATGGGTGGTCTGGGTGCCTTCATGGGGTGGAACGCCGGGCTGCACCTCTTCGGAGGTCGAGGCCTTGTCCGGGTTAATCCTCGTGCGGATCTCCGCCGCGTAGTCCTTCGACAGCAGCTTGTTGAGCGGATTGTCGACGAACTCCGGGTCGCCCAGCAGGAAGTTGCGGTCGACGAAGGCGTGCCGCATCGCCTCCACCATGTCATGGATGCCCTGCGCCGAATTCCAGCCCAGCTCTGCCATCTTGTAGTCCTCGAGAATGTTGAGGATCAGGCAAATGGTGGTGCCGCCGGAACTGGGAGGCGGTGATGAGATGATCTCGTAGCCGCGATAGGTGCAGCGCACCGGCGGGTCCTCCGTGACCCGGTAGCTCGCAAGATCGTTCGGCGAAATGATGCCGCCATGGTCATGAATGGTGTAGGCCAGCTTCTCGGCAAATGGCCCGTTGTAGAAGGCCGCTGAACCTTCGGCCGAAATCATGCGAAGCGTCGCCGCCAGTTGCTTCTGCACCAGCCGGTCGCCCGCTTGGTAGGGCTTGCCGTCCTTCAGGAAGATAGCCACCACATTGGGCTCGGCGGCAAACGCCTCGGTGCCGCGGGCCAGGATGTCGGCGTCGCCCTGATCGAGAACGTAGCCCTCCTCCGCCAGCTTGATGGCCGGCGCCATCACCACGTCGCGCGGCAGCGAACCATATTTCTCCAGCAGCGTGTCGAGCCCCATGACCGTGCCCGGCACCCCCACCGCCAGATAGCCCCTGAGGCTCGCACCCTTGATCACCTCGCCCTTGTCATCGAGATACATGGTTTCGGTCGCGGCATAGGGTGCGCGCTCGCGGAAATTCAGGAACAGGTCACGCCCGTCGGCCAGATGCAGCGTCGCAAAGCCACCGCCACCGAGATTGCCGCAACAGGGATGGACCACGGCCAGCGCATAGCCCACCGCCACCGCCGCATCGATCGCGTTGCCGCCCTGCTTGAGAATGTCGACGCCGACATCGGAGGCGATCTTCTGGGACGTCACCACCATGCCATTCTCGGCCGTCACCGGCTGGCCCATGAAGGCACTGGCTGGACCGGCGCTGATGAGAAGCAGGAAAAGCAGGATTGTCGGACGGATCAACAGCATGGCGAAGCCCTCCTGGTTGGGCCTTGATCTCATCACACTTTGGCGGGCAGGACAAACGATCCGTCAGCCACCCAGATCGCGCGTCAAGGATTCAAGTCGCTTCGATGCAGCCTCCAGCCGGTCGCCAACGGTCTGGGAAATCGCCTTCACTTCGGCCTGCGCAATGGCTCGGGCCTCCCGCAGGCCCGAGACCTGCTCTTCCAGGTCCTGGATCCGCTGGATCGCTTCCGACAGGCGGTCGGCCACCATCAGCCCCGCCATCACCAGCATGCGGATGTCGCCGACATTGCCGACCGTGGTCTTCACCCGGCTTACTTCCGCATCGAGCAGTTCGGCGAGTTCGCGAAGATGGTCTTCCTCGCCCTCTGGGCATTGCATCGTGTAAGGGCGGCCGTTCACCTGGACGATCACATGGGCCATGGCTTACTCCGGCGCGTTCGAATGGAGCACCGCGCGGATACGCGACATGGCCGCGTCGATCTTGCCGGCAGCATTCTTGCTGGTATCGACGAGTTCATGTGCCTTGGTGCGTACGAGATCAAGTTCATGGGAAAGCTTGGACCGGTCCCGGCGCAACGCTTCGGCCTCGGCTTCCAGCTCCGCCACACGGCTCCCGTCACCGGCTCGCCGGGCCAAAGCGGCTTCGAATTGCCGCAACGCCGACTCGAAGCGAATGAACGCTTCATCCAGTTTGTTCGTTTCGTCCATTAAAGCCCCTGGTAAGATTGAGGAAAACAGCCGTTCTTACCGCAGTGAATCATAGCCTGAACGGGGGGCTTGTGCAATCGCGCAGAAGTCCTGCGCACGTGCCATCTGCAATTGACTCAACGCCGTCAAGTGTTATTGAGGCCGCGCCCGCCAGCCCCGAGGAAAAGCACACCCATGACCAACATTTCCGCCGACCAGACACGCGCCATGGCCAACGCCATCCGGGCCCTCAGCATGGATGCCGTGCAGAAGGCAAATTCCGGTCACCCCGGCCTCCCCATGGGAGCCGCCGACGTCGCCACCGTGCTGTTCACGCAGTTCCTCAAATTCGATGCCGCCGACCCCTATTGGCCCGATCGCGACCGCTTCATCCTGTCGGCGGGACACGGCTCCATGCTGTTGTATTCATTACTTTATCTCACCGGCTACAAGGACATGACGCTGGATGAGATCAAGAACTTCCGCCAGCTCGGCGCCAAGACCGCGGGCCACCCGGAATACGGTCACGCCAGCGGCATCGAGACCACCACCGGCCCCTTGGGTCAGGGCATTGCCAATGCCGTCGGCTTCGCCATTGCCGAGCGCCATCTCAATGCCCGTTTCGGCGACGGCCTCGTCAATCACAAGACCTATGTGCTGGCGGGCGACGGCTGCCTGATGGAAGGCATCAGCCAGGAGGCCATCACGCTGGCAGGCCACCTCAAGTTGAAGAACCTGATCGTCCTGTGGGACGATAACGGCATCTCGATCGACGGCAAGATTTCGATGTCTGATTCGACCGATCAACTGAAGCGATTCGAGAGCGCCGGCTGGGCCGTCTCGCGGTGCGATGGCCACGACGCCAAGGAGATTGCAGGCGCGCTATCTGCCGCGCAGTCGTCGGACAGGCCCGTGATGATCGCCTGCAAGACGACCATCGGCTTCGGTGCGCCGACCAAGGCCGGCACATCGTCGGTTCACGGTTCGCCGCTGGGTCCCGACGAGATCGCCGGCGCCCGCAAGGCGCTCGGCTGGAATTACGAGCCCTTCGTCGTCCCGAACGATCTGATGGATGCCTGGCGCAAGGCCGGCAGCCGTGGCGCCGATGCCCACGATGCGTGGTCCAAGCGCCTGGCCGCGTCGCCCCAGCGGTCGACGTTCGAGCGCGTTGCCGCCAGCAA
The DNA here is from genome assembly GCA_964510815.1 of uncultured Aestuariivirga sp. Lineage (GTDB taxonomy): Bacteria > Pseudomonadota > Alphaproteobacteria > Rhizobiales > Aestuariivirgaceae > Aestuariivirga. The sequence goes on along the minus strand of CAZECZ010000009.1, from coordinate 21,519 downwards.
GCTGCCCGCCAACTTCGACGCCGTGATCTCCAACTACAAGCAGGACCTCGCCAAGAGCCCGCCAACGCTGGCCACGCGCAATTCTTCGCAGAACGCGTTGGATGTCATCAACGCCGCCGTGCTGGAAACGATTGGCGGCTCGGCTGACCTCACCGGCTCCAACAATACCAGGTCGAAGGACATGAAGCCGCTCAACGCCGAGGACTACGGCGGCCGTTATGTCTATTACGGCATCCGCGAGCACGGCATGGCCGCGGCCATGAACGGCATGGCCCTGCATGGCGGCGTCATCCCCTATGGCGGCACCTTCCTGGTCTTCACCGACTACTGCCGCCCGTCGATCCGTCTTTCGGCGTTGATGGGCATCCGCGTGATCTACGTGATGACCCATGACTCGATCGGCCTCGGCGAGGACGGCCCGACGCACCAGCCGGTAGAGCACATGGCCGCATTGCGCGTGATCCCGAACCTCGCCGTCTATCGCCCCTGCGATGCGGTGGAGACCGCCGAATGCTGGCAACTCGCCCTCAAGGATGAGAAGCGGCCGAGCGTTCTGGCACTCACCCGGCAGAAGCTGAAGCCCGCCCGTATCGCGTTCACTGAGGAAAATCTCTGCGCCCGCGGTGCCTACGAAATCGCCGCCTCCGACAACACCGCCGAAGTCGTGATCTTCGCCTCGGGATCCGAAGTGGAGATCGCCATTGCCGCCAAGCAGAAGCTCGACAAGGCGGGCCGGCCGGCGCGTGTTGTGTCGGTGCCGTCGATGGAACGCTTCGAGGCCCAGGACGAAGCCTACAAGGACCTCGTGCTTGGCAAGGAAGAGACCCGTATCGCCATCGAGGCGGGCGTGCGCACGGGTTGGGACCGTTTCATCGGGACCGATGGTACATTCATCGGCATGACCGGATTTGGCGCTTCGGGCCCGGCGGAAGAGCTCTTCCAGAAATTTGGCATCACCGCCGATGCCGTGATCGCGGCCGCCGGCAAGTAACGGGAGATCCGCCATGCCTGCCTTCCGTACACTCGATGATGCCAACCTCGCCGGCAAGCGGGTGCTCTGCCGGGTGGATCTGAACGTGCCGGTCAAGGACGGCGCCGTCACCGATGCCACCCGCATCGAGCGTGTCCTGCCGACGCTCCGCGAAATCATGGACAAGGGTGCGGCGCTGATCGTGCTGGCGCATTTCGGACGGCCCAAGGGCAAGGTGGTGCCCGAGATGTCGCTGAAGCCGGTGGCGGCGGCCCTCGAACAGCATCTGGGCCGTCCGGTGAAGTTTGTTTCTACCGACTGGCGCGAGACGCCGAAGGTCGACGTCAAGCCCGGCGAATGCGTGCTGATGGAAAATACCCGCTTCCATCCCGGCGAGGAAAAGAACGGCGAAGACCTCTCGAAGATGCTGGCGTCGCTGGGCGACATCTTCGTCAATGACGCCTTCTCCGCCGCCCACCGGGCCCACAGCTCGACCGAAGGGTTGACGCGCTTTCTGCCGTCCTATGCCGGCCGTACCATGGAGGCAGAACTCAAGGCCCTGCAGATGGCGCTGGAGACGCCGAAGCGTCCGGTGATTGCCATTGTCGGCGGCGCCAAGGTCTCGACCAAGCTCGAACTGCTCGGCAATCTGGTGAAGAAGGTGGATGCGCTGGTGATCGGCGGCGCCATGGCCAACACCTTCCTGCTGGCGCAAGGGCACGGCATCGGCAAGTCTCTGGCCGAAAGAGATCTCGTCGATACCGCGCGCAACATCCTGCAGGCCGCCGAAGACGCCAAATGCGCCATCATCCTGCCGGTCGACGGCATCGTGGCCGACCGTTTCGAGGCGGGAGCGCCGAGCCACGACTACGGCATCGACGCGATCCCCGCCGACGGCATGATCCTTGACCTCGGCCCGCTCTCCATCGACCGCGTCACGTCAGCCATCGATGACGCCCACACGCTGGTGTGGAATGGCCCGCTCGGTGCCTTCGAGGTCGAGCCCTTCGACGTGGCAACCGTCGCCGCGGCACGCCATGCGGCGGCCCGCACCAAGGCTGGCAAGCTGGTTTCCGTCGCCGGTGGCGGCGACACAGTGGCCGCGCTCAATCACGCGGGCGCGGCGGATGGCTTCACCTATGTCTCGACAGCAGGCGGCGCCTTCCTCGAATGGCTGGAAGGCAAGACGCTGCCGGGTGTTGCGGCACTGGAAGTTGCCGCGTGAACCTAACCATGACGGAGAACCTCGCCTGATCCCGCGCCTGTTCCTCGTTGCGCCCGAAGGAGACGTGGGCCATCTCGCAGCCTGTCTCGAACAGGCCTGCGCGGCGGGCGACGTCGCAAGTCTGCTCGTGCCGCCGTCTGTCGCCAAGGACCTTGCCCCCACGGCCCAGGCGCTGGGTGTAGCCGTGATCGCCGCAGGCGAACCACGTGATGCCGCCCGCGCCGGCTGCGATGGGCTGCAGGTTGATGCCGATCCCGAAGCCATTGCCGAGGCCCGCAAGGCACTTGGCAAGGACCGCTACATCGGCGCCTTTGCCGGCACCTCGCGCCATGCCGCTATGGAAGCCGCGGAGGCAGGCGCTGACTACGTCGCGTTCAACCAGAACGGCCCGTCGCTGGGGGGCGAAACCCTCATCCACTGGTGGGCCGACATGATGGAAATTCCCTGCGTCGCCTTCGATCCGGCAGAACCGGGCGATCTCGACACATTGCTGCCGCAGAAGCCGGACTTTATCAGGCCTTCCGATGCCATGTGGGCAAGCCCCGAAGCGGCCCGCGCGGTAATCGAAGCACTGACCGCACGACTGCACTCGACATGAAATACGCCGTTCTGTTCTCTGCCTTTCTGGCTTTCGCCAGCCCTGCTCTCGCTGCCACCTATGCCGACGTGGAGGCCGCCTACAATGCCGGCTCCTACGACCAGGCCCGCGCCATTGCCGAAGGGTTGGCGCGCTCCGGTGATGGGCGCTCCGCCATCCTGCTCGGCACCATGTACCGCGATGGCAAGGGCGTCGAGCGCAACACCGATACTGCCATCGACTGGTTTGCCATGGGTGCGGAGGCCGGCAATGCCGAAGCCCAGCTCGACCTCGCGATGATCTACCTCGACACGACCAGTGGCCGCGGCGACTTCGAGCGCGGTGCCGGCTGGCTGCGCCGTGCCGCCGAGAGCGGACTTGCAGGGGCCCAGTTCAACATGGGGCTTCTCTATTCCGGCGCGCTCGGCAATCCGCCGGAAATGCCGATCGCCGCCGAGTGGTTTCGCAAGGCCGCCGATCAGGGGCACATTGGCGCCGAATATAACCTCGGTGTGCTCTATCTCGAAGGCCAGGGGGTCGCAAAGGACCTCATCACCGCCGCCCGCCTGATCGGCGACGCGGCCCAGCATGGCAATGTCGATGCCATGCTCGACTATGGCGTCCTGGTGATCCGCGGCGACGGCGTACAGCGCGACGAGAAGATCGGAGCCCAATGGCTGATGGTGGCGGCCAGCCGCGGCAACATCGTCGCCCAGAACCGGGTGGCCCGCCTCTATGCGTTCGGCAAGGGCGTAGCACCAGACCCTGTCGAAGCCATGAAGTGGAACATCCTCGCCACGCGCGGCGGCCGGCCCGATGCCGAACTCGACACCATGCTCTCCCGCCTGTCTGACAAGCAAAAGCAGGAAGCCACGGCGCGCGCCGACGCCTTCAAGCCGGTGGTGGTGAACCAGCCGTCGGGCTGATCCCTCGACGGTTTCAGAGCCGGCGGTTCTCGACAATGTGGCCATAGAGCGTGGTCAGCAGCGTCACGCCCAGAAACGTGAAGAACCACAGCACCACGAGCATCAGCGGCACCGTGATGACGAGCGCCACCGTCCCGACAGCCGACATCGCGACGTAATTGATCACGTCGACGATGACCTGGGTGACAACCTGGAGAATGACCGTGCCGGCAGCAACCATGAGCAACGGCCAGAACAGCCCCCGGGTGCGGCCCCAGCTGTCGAACAATCCGATCTCCTCCCGTCCCAGCGCTATCGCGGGAAGCGCCAGTGCGAAGCGAAAGAACAGCGCGGTGGCAAAGGCGCCGATGACAATCGTCACGATCCAGATTCCTGGACCCATGCCACGGCCCGGCGCCCCCTCCATCTGGCCGACGACGCCGGACAGCAGGCTGCCGGCGACGGTGCTGAGAATGATGATGGGTACGATCATGATCAGCAGGGTCAGAAGCCCCGCCAGCAGTCCCCGCCAGAAATAGCTCAGCACCCGGCCATCGACCCGCAGCTTCTGCGCAAGATCCGGCATTTCGTCGAGAAGTATGTAGCGGTGCCAGTTCACCGCGATCGAACTGAAGCCCAGCGCCGAGACGATGAACAGGATCAAACCTGCCAGCAATACCGGGGCAGCACCCTTCTCGCTGTCGAGCGGCGTGGTGCCAAATCCGGACGTCGTCATCACGAAGGCAAAAAGCACATAGGCGATGGCGATGATGATCAGCCACGGCCAGCTGATCCGCAGCGTGGCGCCGGCGTTGCGCAGCACGGAGCGAATGCCGTGCCGCAGGATAGCGATGGGGTCGAGTGTCATGCGTGGTCCCTTACGTATAGGGAAATTACCCGGCTTGCGCAGCGTTGCGAAGCCAAATTTCGTGTGATGGTTTCGAACTACCGCGCCTTGTCTGGGAGGCCATCGTGAGGTCCCAGCGGGCGCTCCGGAATATCCGTCCAGTGCCGCTCCCCGATTTCCGCATTGCGCTTGGGGTGTAGCGGATAGTGGATGCGGCTGCGCTGCCGTGACGCCTCGCCCACCACCAGCACGCGCACATCGCTGTCCGTGTTATTGAGGAAGGTATGGGACAGCCCGGTACCGGCCGGAAAGCCGACGCCGTCACCCGGCTTGAGCCGGACGAGAGTGCCGTCCAGCCATACATCCGGCGTGCCCTCGATCACATAGACGAACTCTTCCTCGTCGGCCTCGGCATGAGGCCAGCACAGGCGGCGCCCCGGCGGCAGGCGCTCGTGATGAATGCCGAGCCGCATCAGCCCGAAGTGACGCGAGAAATCCGCATCATGGGAGTGCTTCTCGGTGGAGCCGGGATAGTGCGATTTCGCATCTTCCTCGATCGCCGTGTAGTGCACGACGACATCATCACCCGTTGTTTCGGCCATCACTCCCCTCTCCTCATGCATCAAACCAATGGCACGTAGTCGATTTCCATGAATTCCGCCACCTCCGGCACCCAGCGGTCGCGCACGAAAGCCACATGGTCGGGATGCTCATTGTAGCCCCTGTAGGCCGCCTCGTCGGCAAATTCCATCGAGAAGCCGAAGTGGAAATCGGTCTTCGGGCTGATCTGGCGCAGCTGTTCGAACGCCTCCACGCCAGGAATGTCCGCCAGCGCCTTGGCGTCGTTGAGAAACACCTCCTCCGCCTGCGAGCCTGGCGGGTGATGGAGCCGGAACACCACCGTATGCCGGATCATGACGATACTTCCTTCGCCATGTCCCGCAGCTTGAACTTCTGGATCTTGCCGGTCGAGGTCTTCGGCAACTCGGTGAATACCACATGCTTCGGCACCTTGTAGCGGGCCATGCCATTGCGGCACCATTCGATGATGTCGTCGGGCGTCGCCTGCTTGCCGGGCTTCAGTTCCACGAAAGCACAAGGCGTCTCGCCCCATTTTTCATCGGGCCTGGCGACGACAGCGGCGGCCTGGATCGCGGGATGCTTGTAGAGCACATCCTCCACCTCGATGGAGGAAATGTTCTCGCCGCCCGAAATGATGATGTCCTTCGAGCGGTCCTTCAGCTGAATGTAACCGTCGGGATGCAGCACGCCGAGGTCACCCGAATGGAACCACCCGCCGCGGAACGCTTCGGCACTCGCCTTGGGATTCTTGAGATAGCCCTTCATCACCACGTTGCCGCGGAACATCACTTCGCCCATGGTCTCGCCGTCGGCGGGGACCCGCGTCATCGTTTCCGGGTCCATGACGGTGAGGTCTTCCAGCGCATGGTACCGCACGCCCTGCCGGGCCTTTTTCGCCGCGCGCGCCGGCCCTTCGAGCTGGTCCCAGTCCATCTTCCAGTCATTGACGACCGCCGGACCGTAGGTCTCCGTCAGGCCATAGAGATGGGTGACATTGAAGCCCGCGTCGGCCATGGCGGCCAGCACGGCTTCCGGTGGCGGGGCCGCGGCGGTGAAGAATTCGGCAGTCTTCGACAGTGGCTTCTTTTCCTCGTCCGGTGCGTTGAGGATGGTCGACATGACGATCGGCGCACCGCACAGGTGCGTGACGCCATGTTCTGACAGCGCTTCCCAGATCAGCTTCGAACGCACCCAGCGCAAGCACACATGTGTTCCGCCCACCACTGAAAGCGACCACGGGAAGCACCAGCCATTGCAATGGAACATCGGCAGCGTCCACAGATAGACCGGATGCTTGGGCATCGATGCCGTCAGCACATTGCCCTGCGCCAGGAGATAGGCACCGCGATGGTGATAGACCACGCCCTTGGGATTTCCCGTCGTGCCGCTGGTGTAGTTGAGCGAAATCGCTTCCCACTCGTCCGCCGGCCAATGCCAGGCATAGTCCTCATGGCCCGATTGAACGAATTGCTCATAGTCGATCTTGCCGACCGTCTCGCCCTCCACTGCAAACTCCGGGTCGACGTAGTCGATGACGATCGGATGCGGCCCCTTCATCTGCGCCAGCGCATCCTTGGCAAGCTTCGAGAATTCCTTGTCGACGATCAGGATCTTCGTCTCGGCATGGGCCAGCGAGAAGGCGATGGTGGGAGCGTCGAGCCGGGTGTTGAGTGTATTGAGCACACCGCCTGTCATCGGCACACCATAGTGGCATTCCAGCATGGCTGGCGTGTTGGCGAGCAGTACCGAGACCGTGTCCCCCTTCACGATCCCGGCCTTGGCGAGCGCCGAGCCGAGCTTGCGGGAGCGGTCATAGAACTGGGCATAAGTGGTGCGCTGCTTGCCATGGATGATCGCCACCTGGTCCGGATAGACGGCGGCCGAGCGCTGCAGGAAGGTCAGCGGCGTCAGCGGCTGGTAGTTGGCGGCGTTCTTGTCGAGATCATTGGCATAGGCGGACATGGCGCATCCTCAGTCGTTTCCGGATGCGTCATAGCTCACCTCATCGCGTCGTCAAAGCGAAGCGAGACCTTCGTTGTAGCGTTTGTGGGCTGGAAGCGAGGTGAAGAATCGGGCCAGTGGCCCGGCGATCCACCAGCTTGCCAGCGCGATCAGGATTCCGGCGTAGCCGTCGATCGCGTAGTGCCAGCCAAGATGCACCGAGCCGACGAGAATCACGGCCGCATAGGCGGTGAAGAACCAGCCCAGCTTGGACGACACCCGCCAGAAGGCCAGCGCGAACAACGCCGCCGATGCGTTGTGCATGGACGGGAAGGCTGAAATGCCAAGCGGAGTCCCCTTCCCTGTGTAGCCGTCCCACAGCATCTGCTGGGTCTCCAGGAACCACAGGGGAATGCGGGTGTTGGCATCGTTCAGGTAGGCGAACAGCCCGGTATAGGGGTCGGGCGAAAGGCCGAGACGGCCATAGTAAACAGGGCCGGCGGATGAGAACCACACCGCCATCAGTCCGCCGCCGATCCACCACGCCAGCATATAGGACAGGAAGAAGCGCGACCGGAGTTCGCCCGCATCGCGCCGGAAGCCGAACCAGAACCAGGCGGCAAACAGCGCGACGAACCAGAAATTATAGGCCATGTTGATGGCGAAGGTGATGAGATCGTGGCCAAGCAGCGGCTGCAGCCACACCCAAGGGTCCACCCCGAAATGCAGCACGCGGTCCCAGTCCATGAAGGTCACATCCCAGTCGAAGGGATGGATCTTGGGGATCGCCGGCTTGAGTTCGATCATCGCCTTGTTGAAGAACACCATGGCGGCGAACACCGGTAGCGCGTTGATGACCAAAGCCGGCCGCGACACCAGAGACCCCAGATCGCTGGCCGCCGCCCGCAGCGGGCTCTCCGGCTTCTCCACCAGCACATATTGCCCCAGCCGGATGATCACCATGACGATGATGCCGACGGGTACGGCAAAGCTGACGAGATCCATCATCACCGCCTTCACCGGCGCCACCCGGTAGCTCTCGATCCTCGACAGCATCAGGAAGTTGGTGAACAGATAGACCACGGGAATGGCGAAGAAATACCATTGCGCCCGGAAGCTGAGCACGAAAAGCGACAGGATATTGCGGATGCCGCCCTGCGGCCGGGTCTCGACAAAGGCCATCTCAGGTCTCCCGGTTCAGCGCAGTCGCGAAAGAAAGGGCGGCAGGCTTCGATTCCCACCAGCGCGCGATAGACCCGGCCAGCCGCCACACCACATAGGCAATGGCCCAGCCGAAATAGCAGTCGACCGCATAGTGCCAGCCCAGATGGATCGAGCCGAGGAAGATCAGGACGAGATGCGCCCAAAGCGCGATCCGCACCCAGCGCGGGAAGCTGCCGGCGGCCAGCACGAACAGCAGCGTCGTCGCGTTGTGCATGCTGGGCATGGCCGAAATGCCGCCCAGCGCCGAGCCATCGAGCAAGTAATTCCACAGCAGGTCTTGCGTGCCCAGCGCCCAGATCGTGGCATGCGCATTGGCATCGTTCAGGTAGGCCATCAGCGGCGCGTACGGGTCGGGGGACAGCGCGAGACGGCTGAAATAGCATGGCCCCGCCGACGAGAAGACGATGGCCAGCAGGCTTCCACCGATCATCCAGGTGAGCGTGAAGGCGAGGAAGAAACGCGTGCGCGCCACGCCGGGCCTGGCGATGAACGCGAAGTAGACCCAGAACACGTTCATCACCACGAACCAGAAATTATAGTTGAAGTTGATGATGAAGGTGACGGGCCAGTAGCCGAGCACCGGCTGGAGCAGCTCCCACGGGCGGTAACCGAAATGCAGCGCCACGTCCCAGCGGTCGAATGTTCTATCCCACGAGAAGGGTTCCACCGCCGGGATATTGCCCTTGATCATGGTGAAGGCATACATGAACACCACCATGCCCAAGACCATCGGCAAGCCGTTGGCCATCTGTGCCGGTGAGGTCAGCACCGCCTTCACATTCCGCCACAGGGCCGGGATGGGCCGGCCGGGCTTTTCGTAAAGCGCCATCTCGCCGAATTTGTACCCCGCCAGCGCGAACAGCGCGGCCGGCAGCGAAAATGTCAGGATTCCAATACCGACGTCGAGGCCGGACTTCGCCGCCACCGCGGGCTCGGCCGCCGATAACACCATGAACCCCGCGAGATAGACAAAGGCCAGAGCCAGAATGAGCCCATGGGCATTGATGCTCTGCCGGAACAGGGGACGGAACCGGCCAGTCGCCAGCCCGGCGGATGTAAGTCTGGCAGTCGCGGCCTCTGCGTCCATCGGCACGTGGTCCTTCCCCTAGATCGGGAAAGACGATGGCGGCGGCCCTTTAAGAAGCGCTAAACCCCAAATGCGGCAGCACTTTCATCGTTAACACGGATCGACTCTTCTGTCTCATTCCGGGCCTTCTGGAGGCTCGCGCGCGCGATATTGATGAGATCCTGGAAATCAGTGCCGTCGCGGGGGATGAGGGCCAGCCCCATGCTCGCCCCGATCGAGATCTTGAAATTCTGGATGTCGAAGGGTTGCCGGATGGCGCTCACGATGCGCTGCGACAGCTTGGCGGCACTCGAGGGCCGGTCGACTTCGGACTGCAGCAGCACGAATTCATCCTCACCATAGCGCGCGACTGTGTCGGTCGCCCGCGCCGCATTGCACAGGCGCAGAGCCACCCCTTTCAGCAGGCTTTCCGCAACCCGGCTGCCGAGCTGCTTCTGAATCTGCCGGAAGCGGTCGAGGTCGATGAAGTGGATGGCCGCCACCTGCCCCCGCCGCACCCGCGCCAGCACCTGGTCGAAGCGATCTTCGAACAGCGCCCAGTTGGGCAAGTCAGTCAGCGGATCGGACATGGTTGACGAGGCGGTTGGACCGCGCTGCTGACGCTCTTGCGTGACGTCCAGATACATCGACAGAAATCCCCCGCAAGTTAGCGGCACGCCGCGGATCTGCAGCACGGTCCCGTTGGGCCTGGTGCGTTCGAACACGTGCGGTTCGCGGCGTGCCGCCAGTCGCATACGTTCCCGGACATGGTCTTCCACATCTCCGGGTCCGTATTCACCACGATTGGCATTGAAGCGGAAAATCTGTTCGAGCGTCGGTAGGCCGAACTCAAACAGGGCGGGCGGATAGTCGAGCAATTGCCGCTGCCCCTCGTTGCACACGACAAGCTTCTGATTGCAGTCATAGAGCAGGATGCCGCCCGGAAAATTGTCGATCACGGCGTGCAGCAGCCGGTTTTCGCGCACAAGCTCCTGGTTGGCAGGCAGTGGCGCGAGACCGCCAAGCGCCGGCGCCGAAGCGCAGCTGGTTTCACTGTCTTTCGTCCCCACGACCTTCCTCATGACTGCTCCCGAGATGCCTGCGTTTGTTGTTGCGCTGGATATAGCCGCAAGCCTTGAAGGCCGCGTTAAGAACGAGGGTAATAATACTGTTATTTTTCAATATGATAGAGGTACATACTGAAGGTATGACTCGTTACTCGAGGGGTCGGCATTTCGAGCAGCTGGAGTGATGGCCGACAGCATGCCGCACGACCAAATGATAAGTCTCCCGCCCCTTGCGTTGACCCCTGCCAAGCGCCGATAAAGCATGCAAAATTCCGCTTCCGGGAGGGACCATCATGAGCCGCTATCACGACACCTATGCCAGCTGGAAACGCGACCCGTCGACGTTCTGGGCCGACGCCGCCAAGGCCATCGACTGGGTGAAGCCATGGCACGAGGTCTATGCGCGGAAAGACGGCCTTGACCGCTGGTTCGTCGGTGCCGAATGCAATACCTGCTGGAACACCGTCGACCGCCATGTGAAAGCGGGCCACGGCGACCGTCTCGCCGTCATCTATGACAGCCCGATGACCGGCACCAAGGCCACCTACACCTACAGCCAGCTCCTCGATGAGGTGGCGACGCTCGCCGCCGTGCTCGACGATCTGGGCGTGCGCAAGGGCGACCGCGTCATCCTCTACATGCCGATGATCCCGCAGGCCCTGTTCGCCATGCTGGCTTGCGCGCGCATCGGCGCCATCCATTCGGTGGTGTTCGGCGGCTTCGCGCCGCCGGAACTGGCTACCCGCATCAACGACGCCAAGCCGAAGGCCATCCTCGCCGCCTCCTGCGGCATCGAACCCAATCGCGTCATCCCCTACAAGCCGTTGCTCGACGAAGCACTCGACATCGCGGCCCACAAGGTCGAGGCCTGCCTGGTGTTCCAGCGCCCTGAAGTGCAAGCGGATCTCAAAAATGGCCGCGATCACGATTGGGAAGACCTGGTGAATGTCGCCAAGGGCCATGGCCGCCGCGCCGACTGCACACCGGTCAAGGCCACCGACCCGCTCTACATTCTCTACACCTCCGGTACCACCGGCCAGCCCAAGGGCGTGGTGCGCGACAATGGCGGACACATGGTGGCGCTGCGCTGGTCCATGGAGGCGATCTACGACATCAAGCCTGGCGAGGTGTTCTGGGCGGCCTCCGACGTGGGTTGGGTCGTCGGCCACTCCTATATCGTGTATGCGCCGCTACTGCAGGGCGCCACGACGATCTTGTTCGAAGGCAAGCCCGTGGGCACCCCCGATCCCGGCACCTTCTGGCGCATCATTTCCGAATACAACGTCGCCGCCCTGTTCACCGCACCCACCGCCTTCCGCGCCATCAAGAAGGAAGATCCGGATGGGAATTTCATCCGCAAGTACGACCTCAAGAATTTCCGCACCTTGTTTCTTGCCGGCGAGCGCGCCGATCCCGATACGGTGAAGTGGGCGGAAGACCAGCTCAAGGTGCCTGTGATCGACCATTGGTGGCAAACCGAGACCGGCTGGTCGATCGCCGCCAATCCGGTGGGCCTCGGCATGCTGCCGGTCAAGCACGGCTCACCCACCGTCGCCATGCCGGGCTACGACATCCAGGTGCTGGACGAAGGCGGTCACGAGGTGAAGCGGGGCCAATTGGGCTCGATCTGCGTGAAGTTGCCGCTGCCGCCTTCCTGCCTGCCGACCTTGTGGGGCAATGACGAGCGCTTCAGGAAATCATACCTCACACATTTCCCCGGCTATTACGAGACCTCCGATGCCGGCTACATGGATGAGGACGGCTATCTCTACATCATGGCCCGCACCGACGACATCATCAATGTCGCCGGCCACCGCCTGTCCACGGGCGGTATGGAGGAAGTGCTGGCGAGTCATCCCAATGTCGCCGAGACTGCCGTCATCGGCATCGCCGATCAGTTGAAGGGTCAGGTGCCCGTGGGCTTCGTCGTCTTGAAGGCGGGCGTCAACAAGCCCGCAGAAGAGATCGAGAAGGAGTGCGTCAAGCTGGTGCGCGACAAGATCGGCGCCGTAGCGGCCCTCAAGACCGTCGTCGTGGTGCCGCGGCTGCCGAAGACGCGTTCCGGCAAGATCCTGCGCGCCACCATGCGGAAGATCGCCGACAAGGAGGAGTTCAAGACCCCCGCCACCATCGACGATCCGGCGATCCTCGACGAAATCCGCACTGGCCTGGCGAGCAAGGGGATCGGCCTTTAGGCCGCCGCCGCGTCAGGCCTTGCGGGCGACGATCTCTACCGGCGCGATGGTTCCCGCGGTGATGTTGGCGATCATGTTGGCGACCTTTGTCGGAGTGTCGTTGCCCATCAGAATGTGGATGCCGAGCGGCGGCGGGCCGCCTGCGCCCGCCATCTTGGCCCGCATCTCGCCGAAGAAGGCCAGCGCGAAGTCGCGCCGGTTGCGCTCGCCGGCAATGGCAAATCCCGCCGCCTCCAGCGCCGCCTTGTAGGCCGGCGGCGGTGCGACCGCATTGGCCTCCGGTGTCGCCGCCCACGGCACCGGGTATTGCAGCGGCGTATCACCGGTCAGCATCACGTCATAGACGCCGAACACACCGCCAGGTTTCAACACCCGGTGCACCTCTCTGGCCAGTGCCGCCTTGTCGGCAATGTTCATGCCGACATGCAGCATGTAGGCCGCATCGAAGCTCTCGCTGTCGAACGGCATGGCAAGCGCACTGCCCTGGTGCAGCGAGATGTGCCGGTCGAGCCCCACCCAGCGGCACAGCTCCTGTCCGGTTTCGATATATTCTCCGGTGAGATCGATGCCCGTCACCGTTGAGCCATATTGTGCGGCGGCAAAGCGCGACGCCCCACCCAGCCCGCAACCCACGTCGAGCACTGTCTTGCCCGCGGCAATCGAGAGCTGGTCGAGAAACTCCTGTGTCGCCCGCCTGCCGCCGATGTGGAATTCGTCCACCGGCGCCAGATCGTCCAGTGTCACCGACGCCGTGGTCTTTCCCATCGCGCGCACGCCTGCGGCAATGGCATCGATCAGTGAACCGTGCGTGTAATGCTTCTCGACTGTCGCTTCGTTTGACATGGACACCTCTCAAAAGATGGCGATCGAGCAGTCCCCGGCGCAGACAGCAAACACCAGACCGGAGAACAAATCAATTGCGCCAGATCGGCTCCAGTGCCCGTTTCACTGCCGCTTCCGTCGCTTGTCCTTGATGGTGCAACGTGTCCCACGCAGCACAAATCGAGAGCGCGGCCACCTTGCCTGTCTCCAGAATGCTCTCGATCACGGCAGCAAGCCCTTGCGGCGACGGCCCGCCCTTGACCGGATAGAGGAAGGCCGGCGCCAGCCTCGCATCGAGAATATCGGTATCGATGTGCAGATGAATCAGGCCCTCCGGCAGCACATAGGGGACGCCGATCACCTTCTCCATGTGGCGGATGCCTGACTCTTTCACCAACGCGCGCTCGCCCGGATCGAGATCGCGCCCGTCGCTAAGCAGAATACGATCGTCCGTAAGCGGAGCAAGATCGACCGCTTCCATCATCCGCTGGTCGCCACGTCCCGTCAGCATGGCGAGCGGCATGCCGCCGAGAAATCCGGAAGGCGTCGTCTCCCAGGTGTTGAAGTCGCCATGTGAGTCGAGCCACACCAGCGCCGGCTTGAGGCCGGCATGCACCAGCCCCGCCATCACGCCGATCGACTGGCAGCAGTCGCCGACAATGCAGACCGGACGCTTGCCATCCTTGACGGAGGCAGTCACGGCATCTGCCAGCGCCCCGTGAATGGGCGCGACACTGTCGGTCTCGTCACCCGGCCCCGGACCTGCGGTGATCATCTCGTCTGCCGGCAACGCCAGACGCACCGCCGCGTCGGCCTCCCGGCCGATGAAACGGGGCGAAACGATGCGGCGCTCAACACCCATGTGCGACACCCTCAGTCCCTGTTCTCCGGCGCCACCACGCGCCGGTAGAGATGCCACGTGGCGTGACCGAGGATCGGCAACGTCACCAGCAATCCCACGAAAACGGACGCCAGCGACAGGGCGGTAAATACGCCGATGATCACGCACCACAGCAGCATGGGCCTGGGGTTCGCCAGTACTGACTTGACCGACGTGATCATGGCCGTGACGAAGTCCACATCGCGGTCGAACACCATGGGCAGCGAAATCACCATGATCGAGAACACGATCACCGCCAGCACCGCGCCGATCGAGTTGCCGACGACGAAGAACACGAACCCCTTTGGCGTGGTAAGGATGGCCTCCAGCAGCGCGTCGAAGCGAGGTGGTTTCATGGAAAAGAACATCACGTAGAGGGCAGCAGCGATATCCATCCAGATGATGTAGGAAAAGGTTGTGACGATGGCCATGGTGCCGACGGCCTTGCCCCCCTTGCCGAAGATGCAGCCGAGTATGGCGCCCCAGCTCAATGGCTCGCCCGATTCCAGCCGCCGCGAGATTTCATAGAGCCCCGCGGCCGCGAACGGCGCCACCAGCGCAAAGCCCGTCACCATCGGATAGACATAGGACCCGAAGTCAAGCCCGATCATCAGATAGATCAGCAGCCAGCCGAAAGCGGCATAGGCCAGCCCGAAGAACAGGCCATAGAGCGGCGCCTTCTGGAAGTCACGCAATCCGTCCCGCAGTGAAAACAGGACTTCAGAAGCAGTGATGGTGTTGATGGGGTGGCGCTCCTTGCGGAGCGGCATTTCGGCCGACGCCTGGTCTGTGGGCACGTCTGGGGTCCTCCCGGTCGAGCATTCTATTGCGCGGGTCCGCCGTTACCCAACTACGTCCCGCTGCAAGCAGAATGCCCTGTGGCGTGCCGCATCGCAATCGGCTAGTCCTCGCCGTGGACACAAAGCGGCAGATGAACACAGACACGACAGCAAACCGCGCCCGTTGGGCGGTTGGCCTCACCTTCCTGTTGCATGGTACCCTGGTGGGCGCCTGGGTGCCTCACATTCCGCTGGCCAAGGAACGGCTGGAAGCCGGACCCGCCGTCTTCGGCCTCGCCCTGCTGGCCATTGCGGGCGGCGCTGTCGTGGCCATGCCCGCGGCCGGTGCGCTCATCAACCGGTTGGGCAGCGCCAGGGTCACAGCCGCCACCGGCATCCTCTTCTGCCTCGCATTTTTCGGCCCCATCTTTGCGCCCACTCTGCCCACCTTCGTGCTGGCCGGCATTGCCATGGGCATGGTCATCGGCAGCATGGATGTAGCCATGAACGCTCACGGCATCGCGGTGGAGCGGGCTTTGCGGCGTCCCACCATGTCCATGTTCCATGGCGGCTTCAGCATCGGCGGCATGCTGGGGGCATTCATCGGGGGCGGTTTGCTGGAACTCTACGGTGAGATGGTTCAGTCCGTCACCATCGCCGCCGCCTGCCTGGCCCTTCAACTCTTCGCCGCCACGCTCTATCTTCCCGCCAGCGTGGACCGGGGCCTCTCCGGCACCAGTTTGGCTTGGCCGACCCGGGCCACCATCGGGCTTGGCATCCTGTGCTTCCTCGCTCTCATGATCGAAGGATCGATCCTCGATTGGGCCGCCATCATGATGCGAGAGAAATTCCTGATAGACGCCGGAATTGCAGCGCTTGCCTTTGGGTTCTACCAGGGCGGCATGGCCGTCTCGCGCCTCACCGGAGACTGGATCCGCCAGAGGACCGGTACCGTTCGCATGGTCTTCGTCAGCGCCATCATGACGGCGGCAGGCACCGCTGTCGCGCTCAGCGTCACTTCGCCTTGGATTGCAATTGCCGCTTTCGTTTTCGCCGGACTGGGTCTTGGCAACATCGCGCCGGTGCTGTTCGCCGGCGGCGGACGCCTTGAACCGGATGCTCCGGGCCGTGGCATCGCGGCGGTGACGACCTTCGGCTACTCGGGATTCCTGTGCGGCCCGCCGCTGGTCGGCTTTGCGGCACAGGTGACAAGCCTGCCGACGGCCCTGTGGCTCACTGTCATTGCAGCTGTGATCATCGCGGTCTATGCACGCATGGTGAAGGCCGCCGATACCTATTGAAGGGAGAGATCGATGTCATTGAAGGGCAAACGCGTGATCGTCACCGGGGCCGGCCGCGGACTGGGCGCGGCCTTTGCCGTGATCCTTTCCGACCATGGCGCCGACGTCATCATGACGGGCCGCAATGCCGAAAACCTTGGCGCGACCGCTGAATCAATCCGGCTGCGCACCGGCACCCGGCCCGAGACCCAGCTTCTGGACATGGCTGACATCGGCGCCGTCACGCTCTTCGCCAAGAGCCTGCGCGATGAGGGCAAACCGCTCGACATCCTCATCAACAACGCCGCCCACTGGCTCCCTGGCCGCATGGATGAGCACGATGCCTACGCCATCGGCCAGACCGTCACCGGCATCGTCACGGGAACCCTGTTGCTGACGCGTGGACTGGTGCCCCTGCTGGAACAGTCAGGTGCGGGAGACATCATGAACATCATCTCGATCTCAGGCATCACCAACACGCCGCTTCAAGGGGCATCCGTGGCCTACTACGCCGCCAAGCACGGCCAGGCCGGCATGACCAACGGGCTGCGCCAGGAACTGAAGGGCAAGCCGGTGCGGGTCAGTGCCATCTATCCGTCAAACATCAAGGACATCTCGCCCCTCAACGAGGACGAGTGGAACGCCGCCCCGCCACCCAATTCCTGGGCCACCAATCGCGATATCGTCGAGGCCGTATTGTACGCCATCACCCGGCCGCGGCATGTGACCTTCGCATCCATCGTGGTCGACCCCGACCACGGCGGGCTTTACTGACCGGAGACACGATTCATGAGACTGAACGACCGCATTGCCATCGTCACCGGGGCCTCGCGCGGCATCGGACGTGCCATCGCCGAGCGCTTCGCCGGTGAAGGCGCAACCGTGGTCATCGCTGACATCAGCGATGCCGAGGGACAGGCCGCCGCCACGTCCATCGGCGCAACCTACGTGCACTGCGACGTATCGAAATCGCAGGAGGTCAATGCGCTGGTGGATGCCGTTGCGAAACAGCACGGGGCCATCGACATTCTCATGAACAATGCCGGCATCGCGGTGGCCGGCGATTTTCTCGAGATCACGGAAGCCGATCTCGACCGGGTTCTCGATATCAATCTCAAGGGCTCATTCCTGATGCTGCAAGCTTGCGCCCGCCACATGGTGGCGCAGGCAAAGGCTGGCCGCAAGCCTGGCGCCATCATCAACATGTCGTCGGTGAACGACACACTCGCGATTCCCACGATCGTTCCCTACTGCATGTCGAAGGGCGGGGTGTCGCAACTCACCCGCTCCACCTCCATCTACCTGTCCGAATATGGGATCCGCGTGAACGCCATTGGCCCCGGCTCCATCCGCACGGACATGTTCGCTGCGGTGGTGAGCAACAAGGACGCCTTGCACCGGGTCATGTCGCGTACCCCGCTCGGCCGTCCCGGCGAGACCTCGGAGGTCGCTGCCGTCGCCGCCTTCCTCGCCTCTGACGATGCGAGCTACGTGACGGGTGAAACCATCTACATCGATGGCGGCCGCATGCCCCTCAACTACACGGTGCCAGTGAAGGAATAGCGTTCAGCCGCGCCCTGCCCGTTCGACGTCCTTCACGAGTTCGGCGAGCAGGGTTTCCAGGCCATGTTCGAAAGTGGCCCAGTGGTGTTCCTGACCGAAATACGGGCCGACGGCCATGATCGCCGGAAAATCGCGGCGGGCCTCCTCCGCCGGTACAGGTTCTGCAGCCGAAGGCCCCTTGGCATAGCCCAGCGCCTCGTCAAGGGCAGCGCCAGTCAGATAATAGCCGATGGCCCGGAAATGGCGGGCGCGGGCCTCCGCGGCGAGACCCGTCGCCTCGAATGTCTGCAGGACGCGGTTGAGAATCGACAGGCCGCCCCGGCTATTCATCCGGTAGATGCTGACGAACTTGAAGAAGGCGGGATGGCGAAGTGCTGCGGCCCTGAATTCGTGGCACACCTTGCGCACCCGGTCGAGCCACGGCGCATCGTCCGGCAGAAATTGGAAGTCGCGATAGTAGATATCCACCATGGCATCGAAGAGGTGTGCCTTGCTGGGAAAATAGTGATAGAGGCTCATCGCTTCGCAGCCCAGCCGCTTGGCCAGCGTGCGATAGCTGAACCCGTCGAGCCCCTCCTCGTCCACAAGCGCCAGCGCCTCGGCTGCGATCCGCTCGCTGCTGAGTGCCTGCCGCTTCTTTCGCTGATTCCCCTTGGTCATGCGGTCCTTTTGCCTTCCTCCAATCAGCGTGACAATGCCATCGGACCCCCGGCACGATCGCCGCACCGGGGGCCGGACGGGCAGCCGGAAGCGCCAAGCTTACTGACCGCCCATGTCCTTCTTGAACTGATCGAAATCGACCTGCAGCCCGTTGAACATCGTGCTCCACAGGCGTGTGTGCCCGGCCATGACCACGGCCTCGGCAATCTCCTCGTCGGTGGCGCCGAGTTGCCTGGCAGTCATGGTGTCCGCCCAGATGCAGTAGGTGCACGGGATCTGTGACGCCACGGCGAGCGAAATGAGGGCCTTGATCTTGGGTGGCAGGGCCGTCTTGTCGGAGAGTTCCACGGCCTTCTCCTCTTCCCACAAGGCGGCCAGCGACGACTTTGGCAATTGCGTCACAAAGTTTGGCACGCCGCCGAAGGTCTTCTCGATATCGGTGTAGACAGTATCGGGGCTCACATCCTCGGCCTGGGAGGCGACGGGCGCCAGACAGACGGCGGACAGAAGTGCGGCAGCAGCGATGGCAAAATTGATCCTGCGGGTCATGGCGTTTCCTTTCCTCAGCTTTATCCCTTACGATGTAAGGGCATGGGCGGAGTCATACTCTTACACCGTAAGATTTCAAGCGAATATCTTACAGTGTAAGGGGTTGATGGTCACGTTTTCGTGATCAACTGAATTGCGCTAGGACTGGACGCTTATTCGATGATGATGACCTGGCCGGTCAGCCCGCCATCAACGCTCTTGGCATACGCAAGCCCTACGCGGGCCGAAGACACCGGCTCATGGCCGGGGAAGAAGCCGTCATACTTCTCAGCCGATTCTTCCAGAAGTCCCGGGCTCACGGCATTGATCCGGATGCCGCGCGGCATCTCGATCGCCGCGCTCTTGACGAAGGCGCCGATGGCCCCGTTCACCGCCGCCGCATTGGCACCCTGGCGGATCGGATCGCGGTCGAGAACGCCGGAGGTCAGGGTGAATGAGCCGCCGTCGTTGACATGATCGAGGCCCAACAGGACGAGGTTCACCTGCCCCATCAGCTTGTCGTCCAGGCCCTTGCGGAACTGCGCGCCGGTCATGCCGGCGAGCGGGCCGAAATGCACATGGCCCGCCGTGGCCACCACGGCATCGACCTTGCCCACCTTCTCATACATCGCGCGGATGGACTCCTCGCTCGTCAAGTCAACCGTGACGTCGCCGGACGAGCGCCCGGCAGCGATGATCTCGTGGCGCGACAGGCCCTTCTTGGCCGCCTGACCCACCGTGCCCGACGCACCGACCAGGACGACCCGCATCACGCGTCCTCGTCGTCCCGCTTCAGGGTCTTCAGCTTGGCAAACACCGAGTCGGCGTCATAGGAGGGCTCAGCTTCCTTACGCGATTCCGCTGCGGCTTCGGCCTGCGCTTCCGCCGCCTGGGCCGCGGCATAGGCTGCCGTGCCTTCCACTTCCGCCGCCGGAATGAGGGTCCGCACTTCCGCCATGTCGCCGGTGGCCTTGCCGGCCTTGCGGGCAGCCTTCTGCACTGCAAAGTCCAGATCGATCTGCGAGCAGATGCCGAGAGAGACCGGGTCCACCGGCTTGATGTTGGCCGCGTTCCAGTGCGTGCGTTCGCGCACCGAGGCGATCGTCGACTTGGTGGTGCCGACCAGCTTCATGATGGCGGAATCCGGCAGTTCCGGATGATAGCGCAGCAGCCAGGCAATGGCGTCCGGCCGGTCACCGCGGCGCGACACTGGCGTGTAGCGGGGTCCGGAGGTCGAGCGCTGGACGGGAATGTTGACCTTCGACTCGGTGATCCTGAGCTTGTGGCCAGGATCAGCCTCTGCCTTGGCGATTTCCTCGCGCGTGAGCTGGCCGCCCGTGATCGGATCCAGCCCCTTGATGCCGGCCGCCACGTCGCCATCGGCGATTCCCTTCACCTCGAGCTCATGCAGATTGCAGAACTCGGCGATCTGCCGGAATGTGAGCGCGGTATTCTCGACAAGCCAGACGGCGGTGGCCTTGGGCATCAGCGGCGGGCGCGACATGATCTTTCTCTCCTTGAGAACCGGTGTTTCAGGTTCCCTGTCACGAGGACAGATTGTTGGGGATAACAGTCATATAAATCGCCGGACGTCCCGGCGCAATGTGTTTTGCGTGAGTGAGGCCGAACCTGTCCGAGGATTCACTTGCCCGCCCGGAAGTGCCGGCGCAAACACCTGAAAAACAACTGAGTCGCCGTTCGTGCTCCGCCCCCTCGCCTGCCTCGCCATCCTCCTGCTGTCTGCCGCTCCCGCCGCCGCTGGCGATCTGGTGGAACCGCGGCTGACGCTTCCGTCGGCCGCCCGCCAGCAGCCCCATGTGGCGCTGACCCTCGATGCCTGCTCCGGCAAGGCCGATGGCCGGATCATCAAGGCGTTGGTCGACAATCGTATTCCCGCGACCATCTTCGTCACCGCCCGCTGGCTCAAGGGCAACGCAGCCAGCCTCAAGGTCATGATGGCCCATACCGACCTGTTCCAGATCGAAAACCACGGGGCCCGGCATGTCCCGGCCGTCGATCATCCGCTGTCTGTCTTCGGTATCAAGGCGGCTGGATCGGCCGCTGCCGTCCGGCAGGAAATCAGCGGCGGGGCCACCGCCATCCTTGCGGCCACCGGCCATGTCCCGCGCTGGTTCCGCGGCGCCACCGGGAAGTACTCCCGGTCCGCCATGGCCATTGTCACGTCGCAAGGCGAAGCCGTGGCAGGCTATAGCCTCGTCGCCGACGACGGCGCCAGGCTGGGTACGCAAGCCACCGCGCACCGCATCCTCAAAGCGCGCGACGGCGACGTCATCATTGCCCACGTCAATCACCCCGAAAGGCCGGCCGGCAAGGGCGTGGTGGACGGCATCCTGGCGCTCAAGGCCAAGGGCTACGTCTTCATCAGACTTGGTACTCCGCCGCGTCCC
>CAZECZ010000008.1:0-56579 GCA_964510815.1 uncultured Aestuariivirga sp. | reverse complement strand
CCCGCTCGGCATATCCGATGAGCGCCATTCCCAACGCCAGCGACACTGGCATGGCGCCCATCCCGAAGACCATTGTCATGCTCACCGCCGACGCCTTCGGCGTTCTGCCGCCGATTGCCAAGCTGACGCCGCAGCAGGCCATGTATCACTTCCTATCGGGCTACACGGCAAAGGTCGCAGGAACCGAGCGCGGGGTGACCGAACCACAGGCCACTTTCTCGACCTGCTTCGGTGCGCCGTTCATTCCGCGCCATCCGAGCGTCTATGGCAATCTGCTGAGGGACCTGATCGCAGAGCACAACGTTTCCTGTTTCCTGGTCAATACCGGGTGGACGGGTGGTGCCTATGGCGAAGGCCACCGCATGCCGATCAAGGCGACGCGGATGCTGCTGAATGCCGCCCTGGAAGGCCGTCTTGACAATGTGGAGACGCGGACCGACCCGAACTTCGGCTTCGCCGTTCCAGTCGCGGTAGATGGCGTGGACCCAAAGATGCTGAACCCGCGCGAAACTTGGGCAGATGCCGCGGCCTATGACGCCATGGCGCGGAAGCTCGTGGCGATGTTCGTGAAGAACTTCTCCCGCTTCGAAGACCACGTCGAAGCAGAGGTGAAGGCGGCCAGCCCGATGACGCAGATCGCGGCAGAGTAGAAGAGAAGAATCGCGCTCAGTCAGCTGGCCTGGGCGCGGTTCAGATCCATCCGCGCGGATAGCGCCCTGAGGTCCTCCGGGGTGAGGCGCAATCGCGCCAGCGGAATGACCAGCGCATTTTCCCAGTGCACATGCCGGCGGTAGCGCTCGAAGAAGCCGCGCAGCATGTAGCCGACCATGTCTGCATTGCTGACCTGCCCGCCTTGACTCAGCAAATCGAGTGATTCCACGATTTCCGCGGCAAAGTCCGTGTCAGTTGAATGCTCGGCAGTCAGCCGGTCGAGGATGTCACCGAGGCCATCGCCATCAAGTGCCCGCGCCCGCAATAGCGGGAACAGTCCCGCTTCCTCATCCTGATGATGCAGGGGCAAGTCATACTGCAGGCATGTGGCAACCTTGGCACAGAGTCTGCGATCGACATCGTCGGGCAGGCCGTCTGCAATGCGTTCCAAGGCATCACATAGTTCCATCTGCATGGTATGATCATGAACAATGATATCGAGGGGACTTCTTGAAAATGGCCGCTGTTCAGGCTCGTTGCCGGTCATGCGAAAGCACTGCTCCTCGGATGATGAATATCAATCATCGTCAGCAACCTTCGGTGCGGCTTTGATTCAGATCAAACCAGCCATTCGCGTAATGCAAAGATGATGGCAGCCCCTGGAGCAACCTGACTTTTGGTGGAACCAGCAAAAGCCAGACAAGTGGCTCGCATATCAATAGCTCTGGTGCGCGACGTCTTCGCCAAGACGATTCCGTCTTGGCGCATGACGCACCGGAGCTCGGGGGTCAGGCCGCTTCCTGCAGCGCGCCCGGCCCTGGCGTGGCGCCGGGAGGGCACTTGCCGAGAATGATCATCCCCAAGACTTCGTCCTTGGTGACGTCCTCAACTCTTGCGGTTCCGACCATTTGGCCGTTCTTCATCACGGCGACACGGTCCGCCAGGTCGAACACGTCGTGGATGTCATGGCTGATCAGAAAGATGCCAATGCCCTCGGCTTTCAACTGCTTGATGAGTTCGCCGACCTGCG
Organism: uncultured Aestuariivirga sp.; assembly: GCA_964510815.1. Lineage (GTDB taxonomy): Bacteria > Pseudomonadota > Alphaproteobacteria > Rhizobiales > Aestuariivirgaceae > Aestuariivirga. The sequence goes on along the minus strand of CAZECZ010000008.1, from coordinate 54,898 downwards.
CCGTTTCCTGGGGGCCAAGCGCCGCAGTAGGTTCGTCCATGATCAGGATTCGCGCATTGAAGTGAATGGCCCGTGCGATGGCGACCGACTGGCGCTGCCCGCCCGACAAGGCTCTCACTGGCTCCTTGTAGCGGCGGAAATTCGGATTGAGCCGGCCCATCACCTTCCGGCACTCCGCTTCCATGGCTACGTCGTCGAGGGTGCCGAACTTTGTCTTCAGCTCCCGGCCCAGATAGAGATTGGCAGCTGCGTCGACATTATCCGCCAAAGCCAAAGTCTGATAGATGGTCTCGATCCCGAGGTCCTTCGCGTCGCGCGGGTTTTCGATGTGGACTTTTTCTCCGTTGATGTAGATGTCGCCATGGTCGCGACGGTAAGCACCTGACAGGATCTTGATCAGCGTCGACTTGCCGGCACCGTTATGGCCGAGAAGACCGACCACCTCGCCGGGGTGGAGATCGACGCTGGCATGATCCACAGCCTTGAGGCCGCCAAAGGCGATCGACATGTCTCGCATCTCGACGAGAGGCGTGCCCCGCGGATTTGAATTGGCTGCCGGTGCCGAACTGGCGTCAGATGTCGTCTTGCTTGTTGTCATGACAGCCTCCCCTTATTTGACCCTGCGGCGATAGATTTGATCAGCCAGAACAGCAACAACCAGCACCGAGCCGACAACGATATTCTGCCATGGCGATGGCAGATTCAGCAGCTGCATGCCCGAGGTGATTGATTGCATGAGCAGGGCCCCGAGCATCGCACCGTAGATGGTGCCAAGACCGCCGGCGAGCGATGTGCCGCCGATGACGGCCGCGGCAATGACAAACAGCTCATTGAGTTCGCCGAGGCTGACAGTTGCCGCATCCAGACGCGCCGATGAAATGATCGCTGAAACCGCGGCAAGCAGTCCCATCAGCGCAAAGACCTTCACCGTCATCTTCTTCGTGTTGATACCGGCCAGTTCGGCAGCTTCCGGATTGCCGCCGATGGCATAGACATAGCGGCCGAACTGCGTGCGCGACGAGATGAAGGTCATGATCAGGCCGACGGCAAGCGCGATCAGTACCGGGATGGCATAACCGGTGTAATAGATGAGCCCGTCCGCGCAGCGCACGACCTTCTCCGCCGCCATGCAGATCGCATCACCGTTCCGATCCTCGACGCCCGGTGGAATGGGGACCTGGTTCATCTCGGCGTATTGCTGAATGAGCCTCGGCGGCCATGGATAAGAGTTGACGATCAGCGTTGCCCCGAGCACCACGACGCACCCAAGTACGGCAAGGAATACCTCGGCCCACACCGGCCGCAGAGGAAAGGCGAAGCGTTTGCGCTGCCTGCGGCCGGACAGAATGGCGAGTATGATCGCGCCACATGCAATCAACGCCAGAAGCCAGCTCCAGTTCGGGCCGAGCCAGGATGCAGGAACGTTGCCGCCAATCAGTTTGAAGGTCTTGTCGAGCGGAGCGATGGTTACGCCATCGGATATGTAGAAGGCCACGCCCTTTGCATAGGCGATGAGACCGCCAAGCGTGACGATGAATGAGGGTATCGACAAGTAAGCCGTGAGATAACCGTTAAACGCTCCAACGAGCGCACCAACCGCCAGCGCCACGAGAACGCCGATGATCCAGATTGACCAATGGCCGACGCCCAGCCACGGGCCCAGATATTGAACTTGCAGGACGGCGGAAACCGTCGCCACGAGGGTGAGCAACGCACCAACCGACAGATCGATATTGCGCATGACGATCACAAGCACCATGCCTGTCGCCATGATGGCAATCGAAGACGTCTGCACCAGGAGAGTCCACAGATTGCGGGGGGTCAGAAAGGTTCCGCCGAACAATCCCCCGCCAGACAGGCGAAGACCGCTCCAGATATCGAAAATCGACCACACCACCAGAATGGCAGCGACCATTCCGAGGATGCGTGTGTCGATCTCTGTTGCGCGGAAGAGTCTGGTGATCGCTCCTTCCCGCACCATGTCGGACGAAGGACCAGATTGTACGGTGGAACTCATGGCTGCCGCCTCCCCAATTCTTGGCCTTTATGGGTCTTCTTGTTGAAAGGCCGCGCCACCCTTGCGGATGACGCGACCATGATGTGTCAGAACTTGCCGAGTGGCAATGCCTCAGTCGCAGGCTGCGACGGAGCCGGCAGGAACGCCTGCGCAGACTTCTTCCTTGGTGACCCAGCCAGCGCTGATGACATGGTCCAGCGTGTCCTTGGTGATCGGATCCGGCGGGATCAGGATCGAGTTCATCTCGACGCCCTTCTTGCCGCCCGAGAACTTGGCGACGCCCGGCAGATCTGCAACCGCGGTTCCGTTCGCCATCGCGACGGCGGCTTCCGCAGCCATCTTGCCGAGCACGCGGCTGTCCTTCCACACGGACACCAGCTGGGTGCCGAGGGCAACGCGGTTGAGCGCCGCCTTGTCACCATCCTGGCCCGTCACCGGCACGGAACCGGCGAGGCCCTGGGCCTCGAGGGCGGCGACAACGCCACCAGCCATGCCGTCGTTCTCGGACATTACGGCATCGATCTTGTTGTCGTTGGCGGTCAGACATTGCTCCATGTTCTTCTGGGCGTTGTCCGGCTTCCAGCCATCGGTGAAGGTCTCGCAGACATTCTTGATCTTGCCTGAGTCGATATTCTCCTTCAGCACTTCCATCTGTCCCTGGAACAGGAAGGTAGCATTCGGGTCGCCCTTGTCGCCCTTGATGAAGGCGAAGTTGCCTTCCGACTTGCCCTTCTCGAGCATCGTCTTGGCCATCAGGCGGCCGACACCCACGTTGTCGAAGGTGATGTAGAGAGCGTTCGGATCTTCGACCTGAACGTCATAGGCGATGACCTTGGCGCCTGCATCATTCATCTTCTGGATGGAGGGCAGGATCGCGTCAGCGTCGAAGGCCACCAGCATGATGACATCGCAGCCCTGCGTCAGCAGGCTTTCAATGTCGGCCGCCTGCTTCTGCGCCGAGAGCTGGGCGTCGGTGGTGATGAACTTGTCGCCGGCGGCATCAAGAACTGCCTTGATCGCTGCTTCGTCGGTCTTCCAGCGTTCTTCCTGATAGGTTTTCCAGGACATGCAGATCGTCTTGCCGGCAGCCTGGGCCGAAACCGCCGATGCACCGAGCATCAACGCGCCTGCCGCCAGGGTCAGAAACTTACGAGTCATACTTGGGTCCTCCTTTATGCCTCAACAGCCCTCGTGGGACGCCTCCCTGAGCCAGCCGTTGAAGTCTGTGCGCACGAGGTCCTGGGCCATGGACGTTGTTGTATTATTTTGGCGTCCAAAAAAATGTTGCGGCATTTTCGCTTTCGAGTCAACATGCAAATTAAAACAGTAGCTTATGTGCGCTGCAAAAATGAATTGTGCGGCTGCGAAAGGGAGGCATGAAACAAAAGGCTGACAGCGAACTCGTGCGCCGCCAGAACAGGCGGCTGGTCCTCGAGGCCCTACGCGAGGCCGGACCGCTGGCGCGGATCGAGGTCGGTCGCCATACGGGTTTGTCACCTGCCTCGATGACGTCAATCGCCTCACAGATGATTGCTGACGGCATTCTCCAGGAGCTTTCCGCGCCGGACCTGTCGACGGTGCCAACGCGCCGCGGCCGGCCGCTGACCCAGATCGGCATCAACCCCAAGGCGGCTCATGTCGTTGCCGTGAAGATTTCGATTAGCGGCATGGAAATGGCGCTGGCCGATGCCCGCGGCGTGCTTTTGGATCGCCAGGCCAGCCGTATTTCGACCTATGATGCGGCTGCAGAATCTTTCGGAGACGCTATCGCGGCCGAGATTTCGGCCTTCCTGGCGAAGACACGCACCGCCAGTCATCGCGTGGCACGGATTGCCATTGCGGTCCAGGGCGTTGCCGACTCACAGGCCGGCACCATCATGTGGAGCCCAGCGTTCCGTGCGCGGAATATCCCGATCATTCAGCCAATCCAGCGCGCGCTTCACATTCCTTGTACAATTGCCAACGACGCCAACATGATTGCCGAAGGTCTCATCGGCATGGACCGCAAGCGCTACGGCGGAACGGCGGCGATGGTCTTCCTCGGCTACGGCGTAGGAATGGGCCTGGTCATCAATGGTGAGGTCTATCACGGCCCGACGGGTGCTGCTGCCGAGTTCGGTCATATGAACCATCTGCCGGACGGGCCCTTGTGCCGTTGCGGCCGCCGCGGCTGCGTGGAGGCCTATGCCGCCGACTATGGCATCCTGCGTCTTGCCGCGCCGGAGCCAAGCGCGGTTGCACCGTCTTTCAGCGCTGTTCCGGAGGACGAATTGCTGATGCTCGAGGCGCGCGCCCGCCAGGGCGACCCAACCGCCCGGGCAGCGTATGCGCGTGCTGGCGAAGCAATCGGTTATGGACTGGCCCGACTCATTGCACTGCTCAATCCGGGCCGCATTGTCCTTGCCGGACCGGGAACCCGCGCCTTGGACCTGATCGAGTCACACATCAGGGAATCTATCGACAATGGCGTCGTCGACGAGCTCAGCCGCAATGTCGAGATTGAGGCGGTGCCGATCGGCACCGATATGATCATCAAGGGAACCATTGACGGCGCCCTGCGCTCCGTAGATCGTGAGGTATTTGCGCAGGGCCCGATGGGGCGGCAGCCCCAAATGCTGAAGGAGAGCGCATGAGAAAGGTGCTTGGGGTTACCAATCTGCTGTTGTTGCTGTCGGCATGTCCGGCCGCCGCCGAAGAACCGGCATGGTCCGAGTCTCACATCGGCACGACCCTGACCTTTGCCGATGCCTTGAAACTGTCCCAGACGAATCTGCAAACCTTGCTCGACCGGGGCGAGATGCTTTTTACGGCCAAATTCACCACGCTGGATGGCGCCGGCCGGCCGAAGGCAACACAGGCTATTGTGCCCACCAAGCGCAAACGCGGAGAGAATGCATCCTTCCAGCGGACCGGGGGCCCGGATGCCAGTGCCTGTTCGGGTTGTCACAATGATCCCATCCCCGGCGCAGCGGGCGAGTTCGTGGCCAATGTCTTTGCTTCCGAAGGATTTGAGAGTGCCGATTTTGATTCGATCGATCCGCAATTCTCCAGCGAGCGCAATACCAACTCGATGACCGGCTCCGGGCTCATCGAATTGCTGGCGCGCGAAATGACAGCCGATCTTCAGACCCAGCGTCGTGCCGCCCTGCAACAGGCTCGCCAGACGGGCAAGGACGTCTATGCCAGGCTTGAGACCAAGGGTGTGCGCTTTGGTTTCATCACGGCCAAACCCGACGGCATACTCGACATCACCAAGCTCGAGGGCATTGATACTGATCTCGTGGTTCGTCCTTTCAGCCAGAAGGGGGTCTTCACGTCGCTCCGTCAATTCACAGTCAACGCAATGAACCAGCACCACGGCATCGAGGCCGATGAAAGGTTCGGTGCACGATGGACTGGGACCGATGATTTCGACGAGGACGGGAAAGCCCACGAATTGGCTGCCGGCGACGTCAGTGCAGTGGCCCTGTGGCAGGCGACGCTGCCGCCGCCCACTGTGCGGACCGACGTGCCAAGTGACTGGCAAGTAGCTGCGGCGAATGGCGAAAGAGCGTTCGCTGACATGGGATGTACCGAATGCCACAAAACGTCCTTGCCGTTAAGGTCGCTGGCATTCAGCGATCCCGGTCCATTCGACGCGGCGGGCACGTTGCGCCGCGCCGATGTGGCGACGCCCATCAATGTGGACCTTGCAGCGCGGCCATGGGCGAGTGGGCTCGCGCGGAACGAAAAGGGCGAATGGCTGGTACCCCTGTTCGGCGATCTCAAGCGGCATGTGATCGTCGATGAGGGCATTGCAACTCTCGGCAATGAGATCATGGGGCAGCGGTTTGTTGAGCGGGACGTGTTCATGACGGCGGAACTGTGGGGCATCGGGTCCACAGCGCCATATGGGCACCGCGGCGATATCACGACACTTGATGGCGTCATCCGCGCCCATGCCGGTGAAGGCCGCAAGGCCCGCGATGCCTATGTGCACAGCGACGATACCACCCGTTCTCACCTTATTGCTTTCCTGAAGACACTGGTTATCCGGAAATGAGGTATCTCTCTCTCGCCTCGCTGCTGCTGATCTCATCCCCGGCTCTCGCCGAGGAAGCGCCGGCAGTCCCGCTCAACGATATTCCCGTGATGCATGAGGAACACGAAAGCGCAGGTGTCAGCCACGTCTATGATGGACCTTGGGAATATTTTGTTGGCGGCGGGGGCGCGGCTTTCGATTGCAATGGCGACCGCAAGCCTGACATGCTGTTGGCTGGAGGAAAGAACCCGGCCCAGCTTTTCATTAACGAAAGCGCCGCCGGTGGCGCCCTGAAATTCAGGGAAGGCCGCTTGGACCTCGGCAAGGAGATGGAGAAGGTGGCAGGAGCCTACCCGCTCGATGTGGATGGCGACGGGCACATGGACGTTGTGCTGCTCCGTGTCGGCCAGAATGTCCTGTTGAAAGGCAATGGCGACTGCACATTCTCCGTCGCCAACCGCGAATGGTCGTTCGATGGCGGCAGTGAATGGACGACGGCATTTTCGGCCCGTTGGGAGGATGGGCAAAATGTCCCAACCATGGCCTTCGGCAACTACGTGGACCGCAAGGCCCCCGGTGCGCCGTGGGGTACCTGCCATGACAACTTTCTGTTTCGCCCGCAACCGGGCGATAAGCCATCCTACGGCGAAGCCACACGGCTGGCTCCGGGCTATTGCGCGCTGTCGATGATGTTCACCGATTGGAACAACTCCGGCGAACCGAGCCTTCGCATCACCAATGACAGGCAATACTATCGCGGCGGTGAAGAACAGCTGTGGCGGGTTTCGCCGAAGCAAGCCCCCAAGCTCTACACGCGCTCCGATGGCTGGCAGCGGGTCGTCATCTGGGGCATGGGCATCGCCGAAGGCGATCTCGATTCCGATGGTGTGCCCGAATATGCGCTGACCTCGATGGGCGATACCAAGTTGCAGGTGCTCGACGACGAAGCGGATGAAGGCAGCCCCGTCTATCGCGACATCGCATTTGAACGCGGTGCCACTGCCCACCGGCCGTATACGGGCACCGACCACAAGCCGTCTACGGGCTGGCATTCCGAGTTTGCCGACTTCAACAATGACTCGCTCCTTGATCTCTTCATCGCCAAGGGCAATGTGGAGGCCATGGAGGATTTCGCCGCCTTCGATCCCGACAATCTGCTGTTGGGGCAGTGGGACGGACGATTGGCCGAATCCGGTGCCGAGGCCGGCATCGCATTGCCCACCAAGGGCCGTGGCGCTCTGGTCGCCGACTTCAACCTCGACGGCAGTCTCGACCTGGCGGTGATCAATCGCGGTGGCCCGGCCAGCCTGTTCCGCAATGCCGGCGCCAAGACGGACAGCGGCACGATCCCGATGGGCAACTGGCTCGAGATCGAGTTGCACCAGAAGGGTGGTAACCGCAACGCCGTGGGAGCGATGGTGAACGTGAAGATCGGCACCCGCACCGTGAACCGCTGGGTGGATGTGGGCGGTGGACATGCGTCTGGCCACGCAGGGTGGGTTCACGTTGGCCTCGGCAATTCGGAGCGCGCCGAAATCCGCGTCAAGTGGCCGGATGGCGACTGGAGTCACCCTTACCGTGTCTTCGCCAATCAGTTCGTTATCATCGACCGCGCCAATCCGGTGGCGAACTATTGGTATCCGGAGTGATCACCGTCCGTCAGCGGATCATGTAAACCTTGCGGATCGTCTCGTGCACACGGCAGGTGCCCTTCCAGTCTTGCGGGAAGAAGGCCACCGTGCCCGGAACGATCTCGATGACTTCGCCCGACTCATGCGTATAGGTGCAGCGGCCCAGCAGGAAGTGGCAGAACTCGTCGCGCATCACGTGGCAGTTCCAGAATCCGGGTGTGCAGATCCAGATACCGGTTTCGCTCTCGCCATTGGGGCCCTTGTGGAGCACGAGGCCGGACGTCCGAGATTCGCCCTCGATCATGGTGGGGATCACGCCCCAGTCCTTGAAAGGCCCCGGATAGGTTTCAGGGTTGACGAGATGCGGTGCGGAAGAGTCGAGTGTCAGGGTCATGTCAGCTCAGCATGTAAACGTTGCGCATGGTGTCGTGGACGGTGCAGATACCCTTCCACCCGGCCTTGAACAAGACCACGGTGCCGGGTACGACCTCGATCACCTCGCCGGACTCGTGCGTGTAAGTGGCATGGCCCGAGACGAAGTGGCAAAGCTCATCGCGCGGAATGTCTAGCGGCCATGTGCCAGGCGTGCATTGCCACAATCCCACTTCCGGCTGGCCGTTCGGCCCCTTGTGCAGGAGCACGCCATCGCTCTTGGAACTGCCCGCTATCGGGTCGGGCTGATGCCCCCAGTCCTTGAGCGGCCCCGCATAGGTGGCGGGGCCTTCAAGGTGTGGAGCGGAGGAGTCGAGCTTCGTCGGCATCAGGCGATCTTGCGGCGGGTGAGCCCGTCGATGACCTTCGCGGCCTTGGTCGGCCCGTGCTTGGCACGCATGGATTTGGATGTCTTCTTGAGCTTCGCCTTCATCTTCTTGTCGGTGAGCATCTGCATGATCTTGTCCTGCATCTCCTCGTCTGTCCAGTCGTAACGGTCCATCTTGAAGCCATGGCCGGTTTCCTGAACGCGTGTCGCGTTGTCGTGGCCGTCCCAGACATAGGGCATGATGATGGCGGGTTTGCCGAAGTAGAGGCACTCGGTGAAGGAGTTGTTGCCGCCGTGATGGATGACGGCATCGACCTTGGGGATCACCGAGGGTTGCGGGAACCAGCCGTCGATAATGACATTCTTCGGCAGGCTGCCGTATTGGTCCTTGTAGTCGCCGACATTCACCAGTGCCCGCACCGGCATCTTGCCGATTGAGGCAATCAGTCGCTTGAGCAGGTCGGTGTCGCCCGAGCCCAGCGAGCCGAAGCTCACATAGAGAAGCGGCTTGTCGTTGTTGGCCTTGAACTTCGGGACTTCAAAAGGCTTGTCCTTGCGCACGCAGCCTTCGAGATACTGGAACTGTTTCGGCGAGAGCTTGTGCTTGCGCTTGAACTTCACGGCACTCGGATAGAGCAGGATGTTCATGTGCGGGCTCGCCTCGAAGAACTGTCCGATCGGGTATTTCTTCTCTCCCACCGATTTCAGAAAAGCGTTGAAGTCGTCGTGGATGGGCTTGATCGTCTTGTTGAAGTGCTTGCGGTAGGCGGCGTGGCACTTCTTGTCCTTGGCGCCACAGCCGGAAAGATGGGGCGGGATGTCAGGGTCCTCGATCTCGTTTTCAGAACACGAAATGATGCGCACCCACGGCTTCTTGTTCTGCTTGGCGTAGCGCTTGATCGCCGGGAACAGGATCACGTTGTCGACGCACACCACGTCGGGCTTCACCATGTCGAGCACACCCGGCAGATCCTTCTCCGCCCATTTCGCCGTCTCGACGATCATGCCCCAGCAATCCTTCACGTAGTTGTCGATCTGCTCGTAGGGGCTCTTGCGGAAATTGGGGATATGGCCGTTGATGAAGTCGATCCAGAACTTGGCCATCTCCTCCGGCGGCAGCGGCTCTGACAAGTTTACCGGATAGGCCTCGAAGCCATAGCCTCTGTAGACGTCGAGGAAGCCGGGATCTGACAGGAACACCACCTTGTGGCCAAGTTTCTTCAGGGCCTGGCCGATGCCAACGGAATTGAGCGCCGGTCCAAATGCCGCTTCCGGAAACAGCGCAATGACCTTCTTCGGCTTCTTTTTTGCCGCTGCCTTCTTCGCGGGTGCGCTCTTCTTCGCCTTCTTCACTGCCGTCCTCGCCATCTTTGCCTCCTTGCTCGTGACTGTCTTTGAATGTCCATCATGCGCCGGGAATGCGCCCGCGGTTCAGGCGCTGGGCCGCGAAGACCAATACGAAACTCACACCCATGACGATGGTCGCCATGGCATTGATCTCGGGCGTTACGCCAAAACGGATCATGGCGTAGATCTGCATCGGCAGCGTTGTTGAGGATTGCCCCGCACCGGCGGTGAAATAGGCGATGATGAACTCGTCGATCGATAGCGTGAAAGCGAGCAGCGCTGCCGCAATGACCGACGGCTTGATGAGCGGAAAGGTGATGGACCAGAACGTCACCCAGGGCGTTGCACCAAGGTCACGGGAGGCCTCATTCAGCGACCAGTCATAGGTCTTGAGCCTCGCCCTCACAACCGCGCATACGAAGGCGATATTGAACACGACGTGGGCCATCACGATGGAGCGCAAGCCGAGCGTGAACTTCACCAGCGTGAAAAAGGACAGCAGGGCGATGGCCAGCACGATATCGGGAATGATCATGGGCGCGAACAGCAAGGCATCGCGCGCCGGCGATGGCCTGGCGCGTTCGATGCCGAGCGCCAGCATGGTGCCGAGTGCCGTGGCGATCAGCGTTGACCAGAAGGCGACGGCGATGGAGTTCCAGGCCGATGAAACGATCTTCGGATTGGAAGCGAGCTTGCCGTACCACTCGAAGGTGACCCCGGTCCACGCCGTTGGCAGGCCTGACTTGTTGAGGGACAGGACCATCAAAACGGCAATCGGCAGGTAGAGAAATCCGTAGACAGCGCCCAGATGGATGTTCATCAGCCTAGGCATGCTGGTCTCCGCGCGCGCGGCTTGCGGTCAGGGCCTGCACGAATAACAGGATCATCATGATGGCGATGAGAAGGGCGGATAACGTGGCGCCGAAAGGCCAGTCCCTGGCCGACAGAAACTGATCGTAGATCAGGTTGCCCACCATCTGGAACTTGCCGCCGCCCAATAGGTCCGGGGTCACGAAATTGCCGATGGAGAGCACGAACACGAAGACAGCACCGGCTGCCACACCGGAGGCCGTGAGCGGCAGCGTCACGCGCCAGAAGGTCGTCATGGCCGACGCGCCAAGATCGCGCGATGCCTCGGCATAAGCCGGGTCGAGCTTCTGAAGGGCCGAGTATATGGCAAGGATGACGAAGGGGGTGTAATTGTAGACGAGCCCCAGGATCACCGCGAACTCGTTGTAGAGAATGGGAAGTGGCGCGGAAATCAGGCCGAGACCGACAAGCAGATTGTTGATCAGTCCAGCCGGATTGAGCAGCACGATCCAGGCATAGGTCCGGATCAGGTAGTTGGTCCAGAATGGCAGGATCGCGAGGAACAGCAGGGCCGTCTGGCGCTCGGCTGGCGCTTTCGATATGGCATATGCGGCGGGATAGCCAATCAGGAGCGCGAAAATGGTGGCGAGCCCGGCGATCTGGGCGCTGTCGAAGAAGATCGTGAGATAGAGCGGATCGAATGCGCGTCGGATGTTCTCGGTCGTCACCACGTTCCAGTCGATGCCACCATAGATGCCGCGTTCATAGAACATCAGCACCAGGATCAGCAGGCACGGTACGACCATGAGGACGCCGAGCCATAAAAGGCCCGGCGCCATCAGGATCCAGGAAACGAGTCGTGGGTTCAAGACACCCTGCGTGCTGGCAGCCGTGAAGGCGTCACTTGGCCGCCATGATTTCCGAAACGGTCTTGGAGAAGGCCTTCATGCCGTCTCCCAGATCGCGCAGCTGTTCGTACTTCAGGAGTTCGGCCGGTGTCATCGCCATGTTGGGATAGGAGGTCAGCATGGAGGGATCAATGGCATCCATGCCGGCCTTGTTGGGCGACTTGTACATGATGTTCTCGACCACCCACTTGCCGTTGTCGGCATTGAGCACGAAGTCGATGAACTTGTGCGCCGCATCCGGATTCTTCGAAGCCCTGGTGATCACGATCGAGTCGACCCAGAGGTCCGAGCCTTCCTTCGGGATCACGTATTTGATCTCCGGCTTTTCAGCGATGCCGTAGTTGCACCAGCCGTCCCAGGCGTGAACCATCGTTGCCTCGCCGGAAACGAGCTTCGAATAGAATGTCGTGTCGTCATAGGCGAGGAGATCACGCTTGGCCGCGATCAGCTCGTCGCGCACCTTGTCGAGGCTGCCCTGATCGGTGGTGTTCACCGACATGCCATTGGCCAAAAAGCCGGCGGCCATCAGCCAGCGGTCCGTCGAGAGCATGGTGATCTTGCCCTTGAGATCATCAGCGGGCTTCAGCAGATCGTTCCAGCTGCTGGGTTCCGCCTTCATCACGTCCGAGCGGTAGCATAGCCCGGTCGTTCCCCACGTATAGGGCACGGAAAAGACATTGCCCGGATCGTGCTGCAGTTGATTGGCTTCCGGATAGAGATTGGCGAGGTTCGGCACCTTGGCGTGATCGATGTTCTGGATCAGGCCCAGCTTGTTCAGCGCTTCAGCGAAAGGTGAGGACACGAAGAGCACGTCATAGCCTTCGCCACCCGATGCCGTGACCTTGCCCATGATTTCTTCGTTGGTGGCGTGCACGGAGATCTCGAGGTCGATGCCAGTCGCGGCCTTGAACTTCTCAGCCATGTCAGCCGGCATGTAGCCATCCCAGTTGGAGATGACGAGGGTCTCCGCGTGCGCCGCAATCGAGCCCGACATCAGCAGGCCAGCGCCAAGTGCGGCGGCGACCAATCCCTTGAACTTCATGAACGTTCTCCCTGTTTTCTTATCACGCGGAAACACTATGGCAATTTGTCACGGAGGTCGAGGGGGGACCGGAGATCACGAGATTCTGATTGTTCTGACGGCCCCGTGATTTCCTTTTTGCCACCGCGGCCGTAAGAGGGACTCAACCAGAGGATTGACTGATGTTGCCCGTGCTGACCCGCCGCCACTTCGTTTCGCTTGCCGCCCTGCTTCCGTTTGCACGTCCCGCCTTCGCCGCGGCGTGGGAGACGATCGAGGCCGAGGCGAAGGGGCAGACAGTCTACTTTAACGCGTGGGCCGGGTCTGAAACGATCAACGCCTATATCGCCTGGGCTGGCGTCGAACTAAGGGCCCGGTATGGCATCACGCTGGAGCATGTAAAGATTTCGGACGCGGCAGAGGTTGTCCGCCGGGTGCGAGACGAGGTCAAGGCAGGCGTGGCGAAGGGCAGTGTCGATCTGGTCTGGATCAACGGTGAGAACTTCCGTGCCATGAAACAGGACCAGCTGCTGTTTGGCCCGTTTGCCGAGCAGCTCCCGAATTTCCGTTTCGTGGATGTGGAAGGCAAGCCGACCACGCGGGTAGACTTTGCCGAGGCGACCGAGGGACTGGAAAGTCCATGGGGTATGGCTCAGCTCACCTTCTTCGGCGACAGCGTCAGGCTGGGCGATCCTCCACTATCGATGGCGGAGCTCCTGGTTCTCGCGAAAGACAATCCTGGTACGATCACCTATCCGGCGCCACCCGACTTCCATGGCACGACCTTTGTGAAGCAGGTGCTGGCCGAAACCATTTCTGACCCGGGACTGCTGCCAATCAGCGTGACCAGGGAAGAGTTCACCGATGCGTCGAGGCCGATGTTTGAGTTCCTCGATTTGCTGCATCCGCATCTGTGGCGGCAGGGCCGGCAGTTTTCGCAGTCGCAGGCGCAAGTAACCCAGATGATGGCGGATGGCGAATTGCTGCTGTCGCTGACATTCAATCCCAATGAACCCGCGAACCTCGTTGCCAACGGCGCACTGCCGAAAACCACCGTCGCCTGGCAGCACCGCGGTGGCACCATCGGCAACACCCACTTCGTGGCGATCCCCATCAATGCGCAGGCCAAGGCCGCAGCTCAGGTGGTAGCCAATTTCCTTCTGTCGCCGGAGGCACAGGCCCGCAAGGCCGACCTCAAGGTCTGGGGCGATCCGACCGTGCTGGCACTCTCCAAACTTTCGCTCGGGGATGCTGCGCTATTTCATCAAGGTGATGTTTCCGGTGCCGTGAGGGACCTCGCGCCTGCCATCCCCGAACCGCACGGCAGCTGGGTGCCGCTCATCGAAGCCGCCTGGCTCGAACGCTACGGCGCATGAGGCGCATCGCCGGCGCAATGCCCGTGGCTCTGCTCTGGGGTCTGCCGTTCTGCCTTGCGTTGTTGTCCGTTTTGCACGGCGTCATGGATGCTGATGCCTGGCACGCACTATTCCGTCATTCCCAGCTTTGGCCCGCGCTCGGCCTGTCGCTGTGGGTTGGATCAGCCGCGACCCTTCTCGCTCTTGCGGTTGCACTTCTGATCTCTGCTTCCCTCTATCGATGCCAGGCATGGCAACGATTGCAGGCTTGGATCGGAGCTGCGCTCGCCCTGCCGCACCTGGCCTTCGCCATTGGTTTCGGTTTTCTCATCATGCCGAGCGGACTGGTGGCGCGGTTGTTTGTGGGAGGCGCCACTCCGCCGCAGTGGGTGACGACGCAGGACCCTTATGGCCTCAGCCTGATTGCGGCTCTGACCCTGAAGGAAGCGCCGTTCCTGCTGGCGATGATCTGGAGTTTGCTGGCGCGCGGAGATGTGGCCAATGCACTGCATGGTCAATGGCGCGCCGCACGGAGCCTCGGTCACGCGCCAGGCTCTATCTGGCTACGCGTCATCCAGCCACAGCTACTGCGCCGGTTGATCTGGCCGCTCGTCATCGTTTGGGTCTATGGCGCAACGGTGGTCGACATGGCTCTGGTCCTAGGTCCCACCCAGCCGCCGCTCCTCTCGGTGGTGATCTGGCGCGATCTCAATGATGCCAATACTGCGATCAACGCCAGGGGTCTTGCCGGCGCTGCCTTTCTGTCGGCGATTTTGACGATGGGCGGCCTCGTTGCAGCCGGCCTCATTCGCGGCGTTTCTCCGGCGCTTCGCCCGAGCCTCTCGACCGGTCCGTCCCGCTTGCATGCCCCCTGGATGTCTGGCCGGGTTGTGTTGTCGGCCATTGTGGCTTCCTACGTTGTTGTCATGGCATTGCTGATCATAATGTCTGCGTCAGCGCGCTGGCCATATCCGGCGTTGTGGCCAGCGCAGTTCCGCCTGACGGCAGCCCAACAGCTTGTGGCTGAACCGGCTCCTCTGTTCCTAAGCCTCGGGCTCGGTCTTGCCACATCCATCATGGCTCTTGCTCTGTCGGTGCTGTGGTTTGAAACCCAGCCACCGAAACACGACCGTGTTCTCTTGCCCTTTGCCGTTGCCGCGCTTGGGCTTCCGCAACTCGTTATCGCCGCCGGACAATACCGCTTGTTCCTCGGTTCGGGACTTGCCGGCTCTGTCCTGGGCTTGTTCCTCGCGCACCTCACGCCCGTCTTTGGCTATGCGGTGATCGTTCTCTCCGGGCCCTACCGCGCCTTCGACCGTCGCTATGTCGCAGCAGCGCGTTCGCTCGGTGCAGGAGCCTCACGGCGATGGTGGCGGATCGTGGCGCCGATGCTGCGGGCACCATTGCTCACCACTGTAGCGATCGGGTTTTCTGTCAGCATGGTCCAATTCGTTCCGGCCCAGCTCATCGCCGCAGGCCGCCATGCGACATTGCCCATGGAAGCCGTGACGCTCGCCTCGGGTGGAAGCCGGGCCTTGCTGGCGACCTATGCGTTGGCGCTGGCACTGCCCCCTTTGTTCGCCTTCGTGCTGGCCAGCCGATGGGGGAGGCCGCGATGGTCCTGACACTCGACCAGGTCTCGCTTTCGCTGCATGGCCGCATGCTGATCCAGCCGTTCTGCCTCGATATTCCCGCGGGCGGCATCGTGACGTTGATGGGGCCAAGCGGTGTTGGAAAATCGTCCCTCCTGTCATTCATCGCTGGCGATCTAGAGCCGCCGTTCAGTGCCACCGGCAGCATCACACTCGACGGGCGGCCGCTGGATGACCTGTCGCCTGAAAGCCGGCGAATTGGCCGGCTCTTCCAGGACGATCTGCTGTTCCCTCATCTGACGGTCGGCGAAAATCTCCTGTTCGGCATGCCGCGTGGTCCGAAATCGGCAAGAGAGGCCGCGATGCGTGCCGCTCTTTCCGGCGCGGGACTAGATGGTTTCGCCGGGCGCGCACCACATACGCTGTCCGGCGGCCAACGATCCCGCGTCGCCTTGATGCGGGCACTGCTGGCGCAGCCCGGCGCCATGCTGCTGGATGAACCCTTCAACAAGCTTGACCGGGACCTGCGCAGTGCCATGCGCCAGTTCGTCTTCGACCATCTGAGGGACCGCGGCATCCCCTGCCTGATGGTGACCCACGATCGTGACGATGTCCCGGACGGCGGACGCATCCTTGAACTCACGTCCAGTGGCGAGGTGATCGATGCTTGACCGTCTCGTTCTGAAGCTCTTGCGGCCGGTGATCGATCGCACGGCAAGAGGTTTGGCGCAAACCGGCCTCACGGCCGATCAGGCAACGCTTGCGGGATTCGGCTTCGGCGCCCTGGCTGCCGCCCTCGTTGCGACGGGAAATTCTGAAATTGCAGTGGTGCCGCTGCTTGTCAATCGGGCTCTCGATGGTCTCGACGGCGCATTGGCCCGGCTCTCATCTTCGACCGACCGGGGCGCATTCCTCGACATCGGGCTCGACTTCATCTTCTACGCCGCAATTCCCCTGGCATTCGGCTATTGTGACCCGGGCGCCAATGCACTGGCGGCCGCGACGCTTCTTGCCGCCTTTCTCGGCACAGGGAGCAGTTTTCTTGCCTTCGCCGTGATTGCCGAGAAGCGCGGGCTCAAGAGCACGGCATACCCATCGAAATCCTTCTATTATCTCGGAGGGCTGACGGAGGGTACGGAGACGGTGCTATGCTTCCTCGCCATGTGTATATGGCCCGCGCATTTCGCCAGCATCGCATATGTCTATGCCGCGCTCTGCGCCATCACGACGGTGACACGTCTGATTGCAGGCTGGCAGAGTTTCGGCGGAGACGCTCGCTCATGATGCTGAGCAACACGGCGAGCAGAATGAGCAGCAGCGCTCCGGCGTCGCTGACGCCGACAGGTTGCCAAAGCACCACCGCAATCAGTGCCGTGGACGAAAGGGGTTCCAGAAAGCTAAGGCCGGCCATCAGCACGGGATCACCATAGCGGGTGGCGAAATCCCAGAAGTAGTTTGCCAGGCCGACGGGAAGGAACCCCACCAGCACCAAACGTAACAGATCTTCCGATGGCGGAAGCTCGGGTGTCTCGATCATGAAGGAGATGACCCAGCAGAGGATGGCACTGACGCCAACGAATGCCAGCATCGCATCCGGCGGTCCGGCGGGCACCCTTGTTCGCAGCGCCGAGTAGATCGCCCAGCAAAGCGCACCAATGAAGGCGGGCAGTACTGGCCAGTCAATCGTGAGGTCACCACCCTTGATCGCCAGCAGAACGACACCGCCAAATCCGAAGAGCATGGCAACGGCATCGTACCACGTTGCACGCGCCACCCCGAAGAGCACCACGAAGAGAGCCATGAATACCGGCCAGGACAAAGCCGCGATGTTGACGGGCACGGGGGCACCGCCAAGGGCCAGCGCCACTACGTAGAACAGATTGCTGCCAAACAGGCCGGTGACGCCCAGCGCCAATGTTGAGATCGGAATGGCAAAGAGGCTGGCGAGACCTTGTCCGCGAACGATCCGCAATGCCAGCAGTAGGACGGTGGCACTGGTGAACAGGATCGCCGCGGCCATGACAGGATTGGTTCTGCCGTTGGACGCAAGCAGTACGCCGTAACTCGACCACGCCGCAATGGCCAGCACACCGAACAGTGTTCCCCGCGAACTTGTCATCGTTTTGTCAGCTCTCACATTTTTTCAACCCTATCCCGGAATTCACTTGAATCGACTCGCATTTTGACTCATATAGCCCTCGCCCAAAGTCGCACGTGCCTTAAGGATTTCCCCAAAGCAACGACGGTGCGGGCTTTTTGGTCTCTGCCGGCTCCTCCAAAGGCCGGGGTTACTGAGAGGCACCACTATCATTGCCCCATGTGCGATTGGGTTCATCCCAATCAAGCCAAGGCGAACGGCCAGTACGCGCAAAGCGCTCCCACGTCTCCATCGCGTGGATCGCAGAGCAGCTCTGGCAATGGCAACGCTTTTTCTGGATTGGGAGAACACCCATGGCCGCGACCGCTCGCATTCTCGACTTCCTGCGTGACCGACGCCCCGAAGGCCCCTGCCTCGTGGTCGATCTTGACGTCATCGCCGACAACTATCGCGCCTTCACCCATGCCATGCCCGATACCCGCATTTTCTATGCGGTGAAGGCCAACCCCGCGCCAGAAGTCCTCAAGCTGCTCGCCGGCATGGGTTCGAGCTTCGACACAGCCTCGGTTGCTGAAATCGAAATGGCGCTGGCCGCCGGCGCCACCCCGGATCGCATCTCGTTCGGCAACACCATCAAGAAGGAGCGCGACGTCGTCCGCGCCCATGAGCTTGGCGTGTCGCTGTTCGCCGTCGACTGCGAAGAAGAGGTGGAGAAGGTTGCCCGCGCTGCGCCCGGCGCCAAGGTCTTCTGCCGCATCCTCACCGATGGTGCCGGTGCTGAATGGCCGCTGTCGCGCAAGTTCGGCTGCGAGCCCGCAATGGCCGTGGACGTGTTGCTGCGCGCCCACCAGCTTGGCCTCGTTGCCTATGGCATCTCCTTCCACGTCGGTTCACAGCAGACCCGCCTCGAGGCATGGGATTCGGCACTCGGCGAAGCCCGGGCCATCTTCGATACCATGCTTCGCCACGGCATCACGCTGAAGATGGTGAACCTGGGTGGTGGCTTCCCGACCAAGTACCTCAAGGAGGTGCCGGGCACAGGCTCCTATGCCAATTCCATCCACGACGCTCTGACCAAGCATTTCGGCAATGCCATTCCGGAGACCATCATCGAGCCGGGCCGCGGCATGGTCGGCAATGCTGGCGTGATCAAGGCAGAAGTCGTCCTGGTGTCGAAGAAGCATGTCAACGACAATCATCGCTGGGTCTATCTCGACATCGGCAAGTTCGGCGGCCTGGCCGAAACCATGGACGAGGCCATTCGCTATCCGATCCATACCGCCAAGGACAGCGACGAGATGGCACCCTGTGTCATTGCTGGACCGACCTGCGACTCGGCTGACGTGCTCTACGAGAAGACGCCGTACGATCTGCCGCTGTCGCTCACGGTTGGCGACGAGGTGCTGATCGGTGCGACCGGTGCCTATACGACGACCTATGCGGCAGTTGCATTCAACGGCTTTGAGCCGTTGAGGGCCTACGTCATCTAAGTCACCCGACTTTCTATCAACTTGTCACTTGTGGAGGCCCAAGATGGTCACCATTCGTCATGAGCTTGTCTCGGATATCCCGGCGCGTGAAGCGCTGCTCAACCGCGCCTTTGGCAAAACCCGCAAGCGCAAGACATCGGAGCGTCTGCGCGAAGGGCGCATGCCGTCCGATGGCCTTGCTTTCACCGCCGTCGATGCCAAGGGGCGTCTCGTCGGTACGGTGCGCTTGTGGGACGTGATTGCCGGTTCAGGCGGCACGGCCCTTTTGTTGGGGCCGATTGCCATCGACTGCAGGCACCAAGGCAAGGGCATCGGTGCCGCACTGATGGAGCGCGCGCTGAACGAAGCTCGCGTCAACGGTCACGCAGCCGTCATCCTGGTTGGCGATGCACCCTACTACCAGCGCTTTGGCTTCACCCATGGTCCGGTGACGGATCTTCATCTGCCGGGACCGGTGGACCGCAACCGCTTCCTGGGGATGGAACTGGTTCCCGGTGCACTTGATGGTGCCGAGGGACTCGTCGTCGGCTGCGGCCGGTTGGAGATTGCCGAAGCCATGGCGGCCTGAATTGAAAAGGGCGGCCAATCGGCCGCCCTTTGATTTTTGTCGATGTCGATCAGCTGAAGCGGTAGGGCGGTCCTGCCTTCACCATCGTGTCGTTGTATCTCCGGATGATGTCGACGACCTTGGCCTTGAGTTCGCTTTCGGCCGCGATTTCATCCCAGAACTTGTGTGCTTCCTCTTCGACCTTGGCCCACTCGGCGTCGGGAATGGTGGTCAGCTTCAGCTTGTCCTTCTCGATGCGAAGGCGCGCTTCGCCTGTCCAATACCAGTGTTGGCGATAGTAGTGGGAGGCATCGAAGCACACTTTGAGCAGCGTCTGGAGGTGCGGTGGCACCTTGTTCCAGCTCTCCTGGTTGGCAAAGAAATGGCCGATCCAGGCGCCCGAGATGTTGTTGGTGAGGAAGTAGTTTGTCACTTCCGCCCAGCCGGAGGTGTAGTCTTCGGTAATGCCGTTCCAGCAGATGCCGTCGAGTTCACCCGTCTGCAGCGCCACCTGCACGTCTTCCCATGGCACTGTCACCGGCACCACGCCAAAGCGGGTCAGGAAGCGGCCGGCGGTGGGGAACGTGAAGATGCGAAGGCCGTTGAGATCTTCCAGCTTGTTGATCGGGTTCTTGGTGGAGAAGTTGCACGGGTCCCACGAACCAGCCGAAATGTGCTGGACGCCCACCTTGGCATATTCTTCCTTCCAGATCGCATCCAGGCCCCAGTGGTTGAACAGGGCCGGCACGTCGAGTGAGTAGCGCAGCGCCAGCGGGAAGTAACCGCCGAACACTGTCACCTCGGTGGGGCTCGCCATCGAATCGTCGTCCGACTGCACGGCGTCGATGGTCCCCTTCTGCATGGCCCGGAACAGCTCACCCGTCGGCACCAACTGGTCGGCATAATAGAGCTCGATCTC
The DNA here is from genome assembly GCA_964510815.1 of uncultured Aestuariivirga sp. Classification (GTDB taxonomy): domain Bacteria; phylum Pseudomonadota; class Alphaproteobacteria; order Rhizobiales; family Aestuariivirgaceae; genus Aestuariivirga. The sequence goes on along the minus strand of CAZECZ010000008.1, from coordinate 34,382 downwards.
CATCTGGCCCTTGGCAATTTCGTTGAATTGCTTGATCTGTTCGTCGATCACTTCTGCAGCCAGGGCGGGGCCTGCATAGGTCTGCATGCGCCACTTGATGGGCGCCGACTGGGCGATCACCGCAGGCGTGGCGAGTGCAGTGGCAGCACCTGCTGCCAGGCCGGTCTTCAGTATTTTGCGTCTCGAAGTCATTTGTCTCTCCTTCAGTTTGCCGTCCAATGCCTCCCGTTCGCCGGGACGTTATTTTGAATAGACATAGTCGGGAAGCCACATGGCGATCCCGGGGAAGATCATGACGATGGCGAGCGTCAGCAGCATCAGCAAGACGAATGGTAAGGCCGAGCGATAGATCACAGGCAGCGTATAGTCGGCCGGAGCCATGGCTCGCATCAGGAACAGGTTGTACCCGAAGGGCGGTGTCAAATAGGCGATCTGGCAGGTGATCGTGTAGAGCACCCCATACCAGATCAGGCTATATCCCAGGTGCCCGACGATCGTGACATAGAGCGGTGCCACGATGACGAGCATGGCCGTATCATCGAGGAATGTTCCCATGATGATGAATGACAGCTGCATCAGCACCAGGATCTGCCAGGGTTCCAGCCCGAAGTCCTCGACGAAGACATACTCGATCACTTTGCCGGCACCCAGTCCGTCGAACACCGCTCCGAACGACAGCGCGGCCAGGATGATCAACATGAACATGCAGGTGATGGCGAGGGTCGAGCGCGTGGCAACTTCGAAGACCTCATAGGTGAAGCGGCGTTTCACGACGGCCACCAGCACCGTCGCAACCGCACCGAGTGCGGAAGCTTCCGTCAGGCTGGCATAACCCATGACGAAGGGAACGATGATGACGGCGAAGATGAACAGCGGCAACAGCCCGGCTCGCAACAGGGCGACCTTCTCGCCCATGGGTATCGATGCGCGCTCTTCCCTGGTCAGCGGTGGCCCAAGCGTGGGGTTGAGCCAGCAGCGGATGGCGATATAGGCGATGAAGATCGCCGCCATCAGGAGCCCAGGCAGGATGCCTGCGAGCCAAAGATGTCCCACAGGCTGACGGGCGATCATGGCATAGAGCACGAGGACGACGGAGGGTGGAATGAGAATGCCGAGCGACGAGCCGCCCTGGATCACGCCCGAGATCATCAGCTTGTCATAGCGGTGGGCCGCAAGCTGCGGCAATGCGATGGTCGATCCGATCGCCATGCCGGCAACCGACAACCCGTTCATCGCCGAAATCATCACCATCAGCAGGATGGTGCCGATGGCAAGACCCCCTGGCAGTGGGCCGAACCAGACATGAAACATCTTGTAGAGATCGGCCGCGAGCTTGGTCTCGCTCATCACGTAACCCATGAAGATGAACATCGGCAGTGTCAGCAGCGCGTTCCACTTCATCAGTTTCATGACGGCCGAAAAGCCGAGGTCGGAGCCGCCGGTACCCCAAAGCAACAGGGCCGCCGCTGTCGCGATGAAACCGATGGCGCCGAAGACGCGCTGCCCGGTCAACATCATCAGCATGAGCGTCGAGAACATCAACGCGGCGATAAGGTCGTAGGACATCAGATCGGCTCACCGCGGAGATGGGCTACGTCGCGGAAGAAATGTGCGGTAGCCTGCAGGATCATCAGGACGAAGGCAATGCAGGTCACCAGCTTGATTGGCCAGAGCACCGGCCGCCATGCGGTCGGATTCCGCTCGCCGTACTCGAACGCATAGATGGTGCTGTCGATTGCGCCATAGAGCATCACGGCGAGATAGAAGACCAAAGCGAAGATAGTGAACACGTCCCAGAACACCTGGGTGCGTGGCTTCAACCGGCCGTAGATCAGATCCATCCGCACATTGCTGTCGAGTTGCATCGAATATGGCGCCCCCAGCAAATAGTAGGCGACGAGCAGGAACTGGGCCGTCTCGAGCGTCCAGTTGGCCGGCAAAGACGCCACCTTCGACGCCGAGGAGTAGAGCATCGCGGCCATGATGGCGAACAGGAGATACATGGCAAAGCGGCCGACGCGATAGTTGATCGCCTCCACCCACCGCACGTAGTTCTTGATCCAGCCCGGCATGATCCTCGTCTTGCGCCCCACTCCTGCCCGCTCGTTGCCACCGGAATCCGGCTGGCGGACATTTCGAGGCGCAAACTTGGCATGACCGCGGGCGTTCGACAAGCGCCCCAAAGCGCTGTGTCAAGCCCGCGCCGGTCACCGGCCGCCATCTACGAATGAGCTTTGTTCAAGTGACCCGATCTTGCTAGGATCACTTGATGATCCGTCGCCATCACAATCTGCCCTCCCTCAATGCTCTTGCTGCCTTCGAGTCAGCGGCACGGCATCTGAGCCTGACGCGTGCGTCAGAGGAGCTCAATGTCACGCCAGGAGCCGTATCGAAGCAGGTGAAACTCCTCGAAGAACAGATCGGCCGTCCTCTGTTCGTGCGCCTTCATCGTGCGTTGCAGCTGACGCAGGATGGTGAGGTCGTCGCAGCTGCGATGCAGGATGCCTTTGAGCGGGTAGCGGCCACGCTTCAACAGGTGTCCATGTCAGGGGGTGCCCGAAGCGTGTCGATCGGCACGACCATGGCGTTTGCCCAGCTTTGGCTCATGCCGCGTCTCGGCACCTTCTGGAATGCCCATCAGGACATCATCATCGACCATGTCATATCGGATCGCACGCAGGATCTGCACCGGCCTGATCTTGATCTTCGCGTCCGCTACGGCGATGGACTGTGGCCGGACGAGCGCGCCGAAAAGCTGTTTGATGACCGCATCTGCGCCGTCGCAAGTCCGCGTTTTGCTGCCGCACACAAACTCAAGGCCGTGCGCGATTTGATCGAACTGCCATTGCTCTCAGTCGAAGGTGTCGACTGGACCTGGACGACCTGGGCTGACTTTATGCACGAAGCCGGTGCGCCACGCCGCCGGCTCAATGTCCGCCGTTTCAATAGTTATGTAATCGCTTTGCAGGCCGCACAGGACGCCCAGGGTGTGGCGCTCGGATGGCTCAGCCAGGTGAGACCTCTGCTCGAGCGAAAAGCGCTGGTGCGGGTCACAGATGCGGAAATGGTCGCACCCCAGTCCTTCCATGTTACATGGAGTGCCAGGCGGCCCCTGTCGCGGGACGCCGAAATACTCAGGGACTGGTTGCTGTCGCAGGATAATTGAATTTTCCTCAAGCAAAGAGTGCGCCTTCTTCGCTTGAAACAATTTTTTCAAAGGCGCTCAATGATGTAAAATTTCGAGGGATTCCGTGTCATGGCCGACCTGAACGAACGAGGAACCCAGAGCGCTGCAGGCGGACGCCGGGGCGGGGGCAGAGAAGGGCGCAGGGCGCTTCGCAAGATTCCGATGGCTTCGTTTCCGACGTTGGTGCGCAATATCCCGGTCTATGATCTGGTCCCGGACGAGGCCGTCGAACTGATCCATGACGAGTCGCTGAAAATCCTCGAGGAAATCGGCTGCGAATTCCGTGATGACGAGGCGATCGCCATGTGGAAGGCCGCAGGTGCAGACGTCAGGGACACCCGCGTACGGATCGACCGGGCATTGCTCATGGACCTTGTGTCCCAGGTGCCCCCCGAATTCACACTCAACGCTCGCAACCCCGATCGGACGGTGAAAGTGGGTGGCAAGAATTCCATCTTCGTGCCGATGTATGGCCCGCCCTATGTGCGCGATCTCGACAACAACCGCCGCTACGGCTCGCTGGAAGACCTCAACAACTTCCACAAGCTGGCTTATATGCTGCCGGCGCTCCATTCCTCCAGTTCGATCATCTGTGAGCCGATGGAAGTTCCGGTGCCGAAACGGCATCTTCATATCATTCACTCGGCGCTGAAGCACTCCGACAAGCCGTTCATGGGCATCGTCACCTCCAAGGAGCGCGCCGAGGACGTGATGAAGATGGCGGGCATCGTGTTCGGCGATGACTACGTGAACAACAACACAGTGTTGGTCTCCATCACCAACTGCAATTCGCCGCTGGTATGGGATGCAACCATGCTGGATGCGATGAGGGTCTATGCGCGCCACAACCAGCCCCTGATTCTCGCGCCCTTTGCGCTCTGTGGTGCATCGACGGCGGCCTCCGCAATAGGGGCCGTGGCCCAGGTGAATGCCGAGGCGCTGGCTGGCGTCGCCTTCACCCAGTTGATCCGTCCAGGCAGCCCGCAGATCTACGGCCAGTTCATGGTCACCGTCGACATGAAGACCGGCGCCCCGATGGGCGGCACGGCGGAAGCCGCCCAGATGATGTTTGTGATGGGCCAGCTTGCCCGCAAATACAAGCTGCCTTGGCGTACGTCAGGCTTCCACGTCGGTTCCAAGCTCAACGATGCCCAGGCGGGCTATGAAGCCAACATGCTGATGCATGCGGCCATTCTCTCGGGCGCCAACTACATCTGGCACGTCGCCGGCTGGCTGGAGGCTGGTCTTGCCTGCGGGTATGGCAAGTTCGTTACTGACGCTGAACAACTTGTCGGCTGGTACAAATATGCCGGCGGACTGTCCTTCGATGACTTCAAGGATGCCATGGCGGCCGTCCGCGAGGTGGGTCCCGCCGGCCACTTCCTGGGCACCCAGCACACGCTCGAACATTTTGAGAAGGCGTTCTTCACGCCCTCGATCATGGACTTCAACTCCTTTGAACAATGGTCCGCCGAAGGCGCCAAGGACCATGATCTCCGGGGTCGCGAGAAGGCCCGCGCCATGCTGGCGGCCTATGAGGAACCCAAACTCGACGAGGGGATCGCCGAAGGGCTGAGAGACTTCATCGCCAAGCGCGAAGAGGAATTACCGGATGGCGTCAGCTGACTCGCCGATCCCATATCTCGAGCGGATACGCACCTACTATCAGGCACTGGGATATGGCGCGCCGTATGTCTGGGCAAAGTTCGATCACGTTCCATTCCAGCCGTTGACGAAGCCGCTTGCCGCGTGCCGCGTGGCACTGGTGACCACCGCAGCACCCTATCAGCCCGGCAAGGGCGATCAGGGACCAGGCGCCCCCTACAATGCTTCGGCAAAGTTCTACGGCGTTTATGATGGCGAGACAGCAGCTGATCCGGACCTCCGAATCTCCCATGTTGCAATCGATCGGGCGCATACCACCGCCGGGGACCAGAACTCCTATTTTCCGCTCCCGGCCCTTCGGAAGGCCGTAATCGACGGTCGCATCGGCGCGCTAACGCCATCCTTCTATGGCCTTCCCACCAACCGAAGCCAGCGCACGACAATGGATATTGATTGCCCGGACCTGGTCTCGCGCTGCCGGCGCGAGAGCGCTGACGTGGCGATCTTGGTTCCCAACTGTCCCGTCTGTCATCAGAGCGTGGCGCTCGCCGCTCATGCGCTGGAAGAGGCGGGCATCGCAACCGTCATCATGGGGTGTGCCAGGGACATCATCGAGCATATCGGCGTCCCACGCTTCCTGTTCAGCGATTTTCCACTCGGCAATGGTGCAGGGCGCCCGCACGATGTTCAGTCGCAAGACAGGACACTGGATCTCGCGCTGGATCTGTTGCGCACCGCCGATCATCCCCGCACAACGCAGCAGTCTCCGCTTCGCTGGGCCGATGATGACAGTTGGAAGGACGACTACTGCAATATCGGCAAGCTCAGCCGCGAAGAGATTTCCCGGCGCCGTGCCGAATTCGATCGTGGAAAGGAGACGGCACAGGCCCTCCGGGACGCTACGAAAGCCCGTTGAGCCGGCACGGCGGCGTGATAACGTAACCCATGCTCAGTGACTACATCACGTCGGCGCTTGCCACGCTGCTCGTCGTCGCCGATCCGGTGTTCCTCAGCGCGTTGTTTCTCGGGATCACCAACAACATGGGACCGAAACAGCGGCGCGAGGTGGCCGTGCGCGGCTCGGTCATCGCCTTTTGCATTCTCCTCGCCGCCGGGCTGGGCGGCGCCAAGCTGCTTGATCTTCTCGGCATTTCGCTGTCGGCGTTCCGTATTGCCGGTGGGCTGCTGCTCCTCGTCTCGGCCGCGGAAATGGTATTCGATCGCCGCCGCCAAAGGCTTCAGGCAACGGCTGAACAGGCGATCTCCATCGACCAGGTCAAGAACATCGCAGCCTTCCCATTGGCCATCCCATTGATGGCTGGCCCCGGTGCTATCACGGCCATGATTCTGCTTGCGGGCCGGGCCGAAGGGCGCATTGAATACCTGGTATCGCTTTATGTCGTTGCAGCGCTTGTGATGGCCGCTTGTCTCACTTGTTTTCTGATGGCGGAACGCATTTCGAAGCTAATGGGAATTACGGGCCGGGCCGTGATGACGCGGCTGCTCGGCATCATTCTGGCTGCACTGGCTGTTCAATTCGTCATTGATGGCGTCACAGCGCTGACGAAATAAAAAGAGGGGGTGAATGGTAGCAACCAGAAACCATTCACCCCCGAACAAGGCGCCGAATGCACGGACCGCCAAGACGCCACGAGTACTCTAGACTTGAGAATGGGAGGACCCAAGATAGACGTGTGCGTTGCAATATGTATAGCAACCGCCGTGCCAGAGGCTTCTTGTATTGTATGATTTTTTATAAATCATTGAAATTATTAACATAATAGACAATTTCATTGATGGTGTGTTTGCGTGAAGTCAACCCCTTCGTGCATCGTCATTGTGCAGTGCAGCGCTTCAAAAAGCAGCAAATCAGACAGCCTGCCGCCTTTTCAGCCAGTCTTGGAAGCGCTGGAGTGCACTTTCCAGCTGAGCGGGATCGCGCAGATAGCACATCCGCAGAAAGCCTTCGCCGCCAGGACCGAACGTCCCACCTGGTGCAAACCCGACTTTGGCTTCGTCGATGATGTTGAGCACGGCCGTCATCGAATCCGGCATGCCCTCGACAGCGAAGAACAGGTAGAAAGCGCCCTGAGGGACCTCGAAGCGGATGCCATCAATGCCGCTCAGAAGCCGTACCACCATGTCCCGGTTGGCGCGGGACCGGGCAACTTGCTCCTCTACGAATGTGTCGCCCTGTTCCAGTGCTGCCAGGCACCCACGCTGAAGAAAAGCCGGCGTGCCACTCGACGTCACCTGAAGGATGCGTTCGATGGCGTCTCCAAGCGCCCGTGGCGCCTGCAGCCAACCGACCCGCCAGCCTGTCATCGCCCAGTTCTTTGAGAATGTGTTGGCAAGCAACAGTTGCTCGTCATCCTCGCAGATGTCCAGGAATGACGGGGCCCGTACCTCTCCGTTCTCCCCATAGAAGAAGCGGGAATAAACCTCGTCGCCCAGGATCCACAGCCCGCGTTTCCGGCATTCGTCGCGCACGGCGATGAGTTCGTCGCGGCTGGCCGTCCAACCCACAGGGTTGGAGGGCGAATTCAGCGCAATGGCGCGGGTCCTTGGCGTGATCGCGTCAAACAGACGGTCGAGATCGAGGTGCCATTTGGCATTGGAAAAGGACATGGGGACTTCCACCGGCCGTGCACCGGTGATGCGAAGAATGCCGGCGTAGTTCGGCCAGGCTGGCGTCGGGATGACCACTTCTGATCCCGGCCCGGCGATCAGATGCATGCTGGTTTCGATGGCGTGCATTCCGCCGGAGGTCACATAGAAATTCTCCGCGCTGAATGGCCGGTCGAAGTTCCGTTGATGGTACTTTGCCAGCGCGTTGCGGAGTTCTGGTAGCCCCCTTTGCCACGTGTAGAAGGTTTCACCCTTCAGCAGACTGTCGCTGGCGGCACGGGCGAACGGCTCTGGTGTCGGCACATTGCCTTCCCCAGCCCAGAGAGGAATGACGCCGGGAATGGTGAAGCCATACATGGCGGCCTTGATGATGCCGCTGTCGGGTTCATTGCGGGCCTGAGGTGTGAGCCGGGCGAGAAGCGTGGTGGTGTCCATGGATCGGCCTTAAGCCAAAAAGAAACCCGGGTGTCTAGCACCCGGGTTTCCTAACTGCCATGCAAAATGGCCCTACTTCCGCTTCAGTTCATCGCGGATTTCGGCGAGCAGTTCTTCCGACTTGGTTGGGCCGGGAGGCGGCGGCGGCGGTTCGGCCTTCTTCATACGGTTTGAGATCTTCACCATTTGGAACAGGATGAAGGCGATGATCAGGAACTGAATCAGCACGGTGATGAAGTTGCCATATGCGAACGTGGCGCCAGCCTCCTTGGCAGCTGCCAGACTGGCATCCTTGGGCGTCCCGCCTGCGAGTTGAATGAACTTGTTGGAGAAGTCCACACCGCCCGTAATGAAAGCCACAATCGGCATGATGAGATCGTCGACCACCGAACTGACGATCTTGCCAAACGCAGCGCCGATGATCACGCCAACAGCCAGATCAAATGCGTTTCCCTTGAACGCAAAAGCCTTGAATTCCTGCCACATAAGTAGTTCCCCCGGTTTTTTTAATGGCACTCGCACAATTGGAGTGCTCGTGTATTCTAACTGATTGTTAACCCTCTGGCAAAAGGGGAGTGACGTAAAAGGCAGGCCATGATGGTGAGCGACGGACGACGACAGTTCTACCCTCCTCTCGAGCCCTACGGCCGAGGGCGGCTCAGGGTTAGCGATCTCCACGAGATCTATTACGAGGAGTGCGGCAACCCCGCCGGCAAGCCCGCCATTGTTCTCCATGGCGGGCCGGGCGGCGGCATAACACCGTTCCTGCGCCAGTTGCATGATCCAGCCTGCCACCGGATCGTGGTGTTCGATCAGCGCGGCTGTGGCCAATCCACGCCTCACGCGGAACTTGAGAACAATACCACCTGGGATCTTGTGGGCGACATGGAGCGATTACGTGAGCACCTGGGGATCCGGCGCTGGCAGGTCGTTGGCGGCTCATGGGGCTCGACCCTGGCACTGGCCTATGCGCAAACCCATCCCGAACGTGTCACGGAGCTGGTGGTGCGGGGAATCTTCACGCTCCGGCGTTCCGAGGTGGAGTGGTTCTATCAGCGGGGTGCAAGCGCCCTGTTCCCGGATGCCTGGGAAGAATTCGTGGCACCCATTCCACCTGATGAACGGCACGATCTGATCGCCGCCTATCATCGCCGCCTGACGGGGCCGGACCCGGACATTCGGCGAACTTGCGCCCGCGCCTGGAGCCGATGGGAAGGGGCGACGCTCTCACTCCTGCCGGATGAGAACCGGATGACCCACTTCGGCGAGGATCGCTTTGCCATCGCCTTCGCGCGGATCGAGTGCCATTACTTCCAGAACCGCGGTTTCTTCGAAGCGGACGGGCAGCTGATCGCCAATGCCCATCGTCTAAGGACCATTCCGGGCGTCATCGTCCAGGGCCGTTACGACGTGGTCACACCCATGGAGACGGCCTTCGCGCTTCACCGTGCCTGGCCGGAAGCGCAGTTTGTCGTGGTGCCGGATGCAGGCCACACAACCACGGAGCCCGGCACTGTCGATGCCATTGTTCGCGCGACCGACCAGTTTCGTTATGCGGAAAACGCATGACGGGCCAATGTTTTGAGTGATCGAAAGCTACAATTCTTTCACAATCCAAAACCATATGATGTCTCGAACAGAACAAGACTTCCAAATCGAGATTTCGAGGCAACCATGATCATCATCTCCGCAGTTCGCGATTTCGCCGACGGCCTGAGCCGTGGGCTTTCCCAGTTCTTCACCCAGCGCAATGACTATGTGGAACGCGCCGTAATGCCGGCGTCCCGCCTTCGTAATCGCTGACGTCCCCGTTGATTGTGCCCGGGCCGCTGCCGCTTGCCGGTGGCGGCCTTTTCTTTTGTCCGGCGTGGGCTGTCGCGAAAAAGCCAAACTCCGTCCCCGCTGCAGCCACGATCGGCGCCCATTCTCAGTCCAACGATCCGGCGGGGGATCGAGCGGACAACGATCCGCACAACGACTGGGGATCGTTTTTCAGCTTCAGTTGTAACTTCCGCCAGCACATTGGTCGCGCACGGCTCTTGTCGCCGTCCCGAGTCGTGTAGGCCATGAGCCCGTCCGTTCCCTGCCGGAACGGACGGGCTGCCATTTGTGACAGCAGGTCTGGTTAACCCGAATCGACCTATGCTGGTGTCATGCAATTGAATCAGCCTCTTGTATCCGTCGGCCAATTGCCGGTCACTTTGGCCGATCTGTTGGCAGCCGCCACGGTTCTTGTGCTTCTGTTGCTGATCAGCGCCGTTGTCTTTGCCTGGCGGGCACAGCGTGCTCGCGGATTCGAATCGCATGAAAGCTTCCGCCGGACTGCCGACCTGGAATACCGGCTGGCGGAGCTGTCTGGTACCCTTCGCAGCTTTGCCGAGCAGACCCAGGGTGCGCAGATCAACCTGGCCGGCGCCATCGACGAACGCCTTGACCAGGTGTCTCACCGGCTTGGTCTGAGCCTGGCCGACCAGGCGAACCGCACGGGTCAATCTTTGCAACAATTGCACGAGCGGCTCGCCGTCATCGATGCCGCCCAGCAAAACATCGCGGCATTGTCCAGCGAGATGGTGTCGCTCAAGGACATTCTGTCCAACAAGCAGGCGCGCGGCGCCTATGGCCAGGGCCGCATGGAGGCCATCATCCGAGATGGGCTGCCCGTCGATGCCTACGCGTTCCAGGCGACACTCAGCAACGGCACCCGGCCCGACTGCCTCATCCGGCTACCGGAGTCAGACATCAAGCTCGTGATCGATGCGAAATTCCCGCTTGAGGCGTTCAATGCGCTCCGCCTGCCAGGCAATGAAAAGACGATCAACCAAACCCGGCAGCGTGTGCGGGCGGACGTTCTGAAACACGTCAAGGACATTGCAGATAAATACCTCATTCCTGGTGAAACCCACGATACCGCCATCTTGTTCGTGCCATCCGAGTCCATCCATGCAGATCTGCTCGAGCATTTTGACGATCTGATTCAGAAGGCTCACCGGTCGAGGATCATCTTCGCCTCGCCCAATATCCTGATGCTGCTGGTTCAGACGCTTCAGGCCATCATCAAGGATGCCCGCATGCGCGAACAGGCGGGCCGCATCAAAGAGGAAGTCGGTTGTCTTCTGGACGACGTGACAAGGCTGAAGGAGCGCATCGTCGATCTTCAGAAGCACTTTGGAGCAGCGTCGACGGACCTCGACAAGCTATCGGTCTCGGCTGACAGGATTGCGCGGCGTGGAAGCCGGATTTCCAGCCTCGATCTCAAGGAAGCCAACAGCGAAGGCGAGGCAACGATGCCTCGCCTTGCGCGAAACGGTTGATGAATTAGCGGCTGATGAAGACCTGCGCCGTGATCTGGCGGCGGATATCCTCGAACGCTCCGGCGAGGTCACCGCTATCTTCCGCAATGAAGAAGTGACGGTCGGGGTCCGTCGAGCAGTCCCGCAGCCGACTGCGGGTATCGCCATCCTGCAGGTCGAAGGCCACTGTCATGATGGTGATCCCGGATGCCTTGGCATTCGCGCAGATTGCTTCCAGATTCTTTTCGCCCTGTGCGACGCTACGGACGCCGTCACCGAAAGCCGGCTCCGTTTGCCTGCCATCGGTGAGGACCACCATGATCTTCTGGACATCCTTGTCTCCGAACGACGAGGCTTCCGTGAACGGCGCGTTGGGCGAGAGCATGTGGTAGCCAAATTCGGCACCCAACGCGATATGGGTCCACGCATAGGGACGCATGTCGTCCAGCTGGTCTCGCAATGCGCCGAAATCGCTCGTCAGTGGATGAACCTTCAGGCTCCGCGGCGCGTAGCCGCCGCAACCATCAGAAGAATGCACCTTGGCTATCGGCTGGCCCCATTTGGTGTTGTCGTCGGATGTCGGCGTGGAATTGGAGATATTGTAGGGATACCGCCTGTCCTGCGTACAACCGGTCCAGGTTCCCGACGAACCCTGCCCCTTCACGTAGCTCGCCGGCAGCGTGACATAGACGTGGTGCGAGAAGGGAACGAGCCCGATCTTCACCTTGCTCGGATTGGCGGCCTCGAGATCTGAGATCAGCTTGGATGCTGCATTCTTCATCGCCACATATTTGACCTGCCCACCCGATGTCTCTTCCATGGAGCCGGAATAGTCGAGCACCAGGGCGATCTCGGCCTTCTTGTCCTCCGGGATGCGTATTTCCGTCGCCACCGAAACATTCATCAACGGGATGCCGGCGATTTGCATGATGCTTGACGGCAAAGCCAGATGAGCCGAGGCCTTGACAACCTTGCCATCCAGATCGAATTGCGAATCCACCATGTCCGCCTCGAGCCCGGCATGGACGATGTTGCGGTCAAAGGAGGACTGGCCGGCCTTGATTCTGTCCTCTGTGCTCATGTTGGCAGATGCGGCCACTGCAAGGGCACCGGAATCGAGCGCCGCCTGCATCGCGGTCTGGGCATTGCTGTAGCGCATGTAGTCAAGGGCTGCACCGCCCGCCAGGAGCATCGGCACCACACTCAGCGCGAAGGTGACGGCAGTGGTTCCAGTCTGGTTTGCCTTGAACCGGCGAACTGTTCTGACCAGGTGATCCAGCATTGCCATTTTCTTCTCTCCTGTTCCGGAATGGAACGAACCAGTAAAATCTGATGAGTGAGGAGCAAGCAGCGGTCCGGCGCGGTACAGACGGTCTCACGGACCGATTTCATGGTTGATGAATGGTAAATGCCTCTTCATGGGTAAAAAAGATTCCCGGAGGGTCACGGAATAAATCCTCAAAAATTTCGTAAGACGATGATTTTGCATAATAATCTGACATATGTCTGACAGTTCTCATCAGCGTTCTGCGGGTTGATGCCAGTTAGCGTGCAGGCATGGTCGTTGGACCTGGAACCTTCAGAGGAGAACAGTCATGAAACTCACCATTACCGCTTTCGCTCTCGGCTTTGCCGTCCTGTCCACGTCTGCGCTTGTGTCTGCGCCAGGGTTTGCCCGCCAAGGGGCGGACGATCCGGCCGGCCATGTGCGCCAGGGCCGTGGCGCCGATGATGGCGCAGGCCATGTCCGGCGCTGCCGGGGCTGCGACGATTTGTTGAACATGATCCGCGGTGGCAGCAAGTCTAGTGCCGGGGGGAGTGGTGATGACGATAGCACTGATGATCATGGCAGCAGCCGCGGGCGTGGCAGCGATGATCACGGCGATGATCACGGCGATGACCATGGTGGTAGCGGGCGCGGTGGCGGCAATCACGGCGGCGGTGATCACGGCGGCGATCATGATGGAGGTGGCCACACCTGGAATCTGGACGACAGCATGATGCAGCAGATGGCCCGTCGTGGTGCGGACGATCCGGCTGGCGATGACCGCGGTGGCAAGCGCCGGGGCCGTGGCGGCAGAACGGACGATGGTCCGGCTCATACCTGATTGAACGCGAAACTGTTGGCGCGCCTCCTCGAACTAGAGGGGGCGCCTTGCCTTGATGGCCTGCATGAGGGTGCCCTCGTCGAGGTAGTCGAGTTCTCCGCCAACCGGCACCCCGTGAGCCAGCCTCGATGTGGCGATATTCAGGTCTTTGAGGCGTTCGGTCACATAGTGCGCGGTTGTCTGGCCCTCAACGGTGGCATTGAGCGCCAGCACCACCTCCTTGACGCCTTCATGTTCCGCGCGGTCGATCAGTGAGCCGATGGCCAGATCTTCAGGGCGTATGCCTTCGATGGCGGACAGGGTGCCGCCCAGCACGTGGTAAAGTCCACTCCAGGCCCCGGCGCGTTCCAGCGCCCACAGATCGCCGACATCTTCGACGACACAGATCGCCGTCCGGTCCCGGCGCGGGTCTGCACACAACGTGCAGGGATCGACCGTGTCCACATTGCCGCAATGGCTGCACACCGTGACCTTGTCGCGCGCTTCGATCATTGCCGCCGACAATGGCGCGAGAAGCCGCTCGCGGTTCTTGATGAGGTGCAAGGCCGCGCGCCGGGCCGAGCGGGGGCCGAGTCCCGGCAACTTGGCCAGGAGTTGGATCAGCCGCTCGATCTCGGGGCCGGCGGTACGCCTGCTCATGTCAGAACGGCAGCTTCAATCCCGGTGGCAACGGCAGGCCCCCGGTGACGGACTTCATTTCATCCGCCATCATGGTCTCGACCTTGTTCTTGGCGTCGCTATGGGCGGCCACGATCAGATCCTCGACGATCTCCCGGTCTTCGGGCTTGAACAGCGACGGATCGATGGTGACTGCGGTCATCGCTCCTTTGCCGTTGAGCGTCACCTTCACCATGCCGCCACCGGACTGGCCTGTCACCGTGGTCTGTTCCATTTTTGCCTGCATGTCGGCCATGCGGGACTGCATGGCCTGGACTTGCTTCATCATCTCACCGAGATTCTTCATCTGTCTCACTCTGTATTGGGACTGGGTCGGGGTCGGGCTCGCAGACATCGATGATCTCCGCGCCGGGGAACTTCTTCAAGACGGCCTGAATATCCGGATGCTCGCGGGCCATGCGGAACAGGCTGTCACGGCTGTCTTGCCGCTGCCGCGCGATGGGCGTTTCTCCACCGTCCTTGGCGACCAGCACCATCCAGCGGATGCCGGTCCAGGCCTCAAGCTTGCGGCCAATTTCGCCCGGCAGGCCAGGATGCGCGCCAGGCTCCATGGCCATTTCGATCTGGCCGGTGCTGACCCTGATCGGGCGAACCAGCGTTTCGAGATCGGATTTTAGCTTGATGTCGCGCTTCTCGCTGGCCAGCGCAAGAATGTCTTTGAAATTGGAGAAGGAACGCGTTTCCGGTTGAACCGGTGCCGGCTGCGGTTGCAGGGCAACGGCCGCCTGGGCGTCACCCGCCGTCTCCCGGCCGCCGCGCAGAAGCTCGCGGGCCTGCATCGGGACGATCCGTTCGCCGGAGGGGGCCGCCTGTTTTGCCAGTTTCGCCAGTTCTTCGCCGCCCGGCAAATCGGCTGCGTGGGCAAGCCTGATCAGCACCATCTCGGCCGCCGTCAGCGGGTCGGCGTGGAGCTCCGTCTCGCGGATGCCTTTCAGCAGCATCGACCAGGCCCTGGTCAGGTGGGCCATGCCGGTTTTCGTGGCGTGGTCGCGGCCGCGGGTTTTCTCCGCCTCGGTCCGCGCCGTGTCCGACAGCGCTTCGTCACGCAGCACCTTCAGGCGGGTGACCCAATGCACGTAGTCGGCGAGATCCGTGAGGATGCCGCGCGGGTCGCCGCCATTGTGGTATTGGGATTCAATCTCGCGGATGGCAGCAGCGGGATTGCCCGACATCACCGCCTCATAGAGGTCGATGATCCGGGAGCGGTCCATGATGCCGAGCATGTTGGAAACCTCGGCGGCCTTCACCTTGCCCTCGCCATAGACGATGGCCTGATCGAGCAGGGACAGACCGTCGCGCACCGAGCCTTCAGCGGCGCGTGCGATCAGCGCCAGCGCATCCGCCTCGGCCTCGACGCCTTCTTTCTGGGCGATGTTGCCGTAGTGGGACGCCAAGAGGGCGGCATCCAGCCGTTTCAGGTCAAACCGCTGGCAGCGCGACAGGATGGTGACGGGCACCTTGTTGATTTCGGTGGTGGCGAAAATGAACTTCACATGCGGCGGCGGCTCTTCCAGCGTCTTGAGAAGCGCATTGAAAGCGCTTTTCGACAGCATGTGGACTTCGTCGATGATGTAGACCTTGTAGCGCGCCTGGACCGGTGCATAGCGGACGCTGTCGATGATCTCGCGCATGTTGTCGACGCCGGTATTGGACGCGGCGTCCATTTCTATGACGTCAAGGTGGCGGGATTCGAGGATCGCCTCGCAGTGAGGACCGAACACAGGCATGTCGATGGTCGGCTGATCGCCGTAATTCAGTGCCCGGGCAATCAGGCGGGCTGTCGTGGTCTTGCCGACGCCCCGCACGCCGGTGAGCATGTAGGCCTGGGCAATGCGTCCCGACGAAAAGGCGTTGGTGAGGGTGCGCACCATCGCTTCCTGGCCAATCAGGTCAGGAAAGGTCTGTGGGCGGTATTTCCGGGCGAGAACGCGGTACCCCTGAGCGTTCTCGCCGCTTGCGGCATCAACCATGGCGGGCTCTCGGGGGAGGTTTTAGAGGTGGGAGGCTGGACGGGCAACCCGTTCCGATCTCGTTAGGGCTGCTTCCTTCCGGACCTGACCCGGTTGGCGAGCGGCACGTCCGCCGCCAACCTCCCGGGCGCTATATGGGCGTTCGTAACCCAAAAGGCAAGCGCGGCTTGCCAATTGCAGCTAGGGGCGGCATCTTTCGCGCAGCAAGGGAATCACTTGGAGGGCCTCGTGCGCAAGTTAGAGACGAAGATCATCCTCGCCGCCGTGCTCCTTGGGGTTTTGAGCCTGCCGTCTGCCGCCCATGAGCGCGGATTACGGGTCTATCGTCCCTACTACATCGAGAAATCCTGCGATGAGGATTTCCTGCGTTGTTCTGCCCGGATGGTCTATGCACCGGGGCAGAATCCCGGCCTCGCTGGTCACGGCAGCTACTGGTATCCACGCGCCACGCGATATGTCCGGGTAGTGAACGAGGATCATGTCAACTGGTGCCTGCGGCGTTACAAGACTTACGACCCGGATACCGACACTTTTGTTGGCAAGGGCTATCACCATTACCGTTGCAACAGCCCCTACGACGGGATCTGATGCGGGCCGATTGACCCCGGTGCTGTCGTCCACTATCTGGGCGACATGACCCTTCGTCCCATCATAACACTCCCCGACGAGAAGATCCTGCGCGAGGTCTCCAAGCCGGTCGCTGCTGTCGGTGCGGAGGCCCGGAAGCTGTGGGATGATATGCTGGAGACCATGTACGATGCGCCGGGCATCGGGCTTGCTGCCATCCAGATCGGCGTGCCGCGGCGCCAGCTGGTGGTCGACCTGTCCAAAGAGGGTGAAGAAAAGAAGCCGCTGTTCGTTGCCAATCCGGAGATCGTGTGGTCCAGCGAGGCCCAGAGCGACTATGAGGAAGGCTGCCTGTCGATTCCCGAGTTCTACGAGATGGTCACCCGCCCCTCCGAGGTGAAGATGCGCTATCTCGACCGCGAAGGTGAAGCAAAGGAACTCCTCGCGACCGGCCTTCTCGCTACCTGCCTGCAGCATGAGATCGATCATTTGAATGGTGTCCTGTTCATCGATCACATTTCGCGGCTGAAGCGCGAGCGGGTGATCAAGAAATTCCAGAAGGCCCAGAAACTCGGAAAGCTCTGACGCCATGCGTCTTGTCTTCATGGGAACGCCTGAGTTCGCCGTCGTCACGCTGGAGGCACTTTTGGCCGCTGGTCATGAGGTCGCTTGTGTCTATTCGCAGCCACCCCGCCCGGCGGGACGAGGGATGGCCGAACGGCCATCACCGGTCCAGGCATTCGCAACCTCCAGGGGCATCGAAGTTCGCACCCCGACAACACTCAAGTCACCAGACGGACAGGAGCGATTCGCTGATCTCGATGTGGATGCGGCAGTGGTGGTGGCCTATGGATTGCTCTTGCCCAAGCCGGTTCTTGATGCGCCGCGGCTCGGCTGTTTCAATGTCCATGCCTCGCTCCTGCCGCGCTGGCGCGGCGCGGCACCCATCCAGCGCGCCATCATGGCTGGTGATGCCGAGAGCGGTGTGACGATCATGCGGATGGGAGAGGGGCTCGACACCGGCCCCATGTGCAAGGTGGGAAAGGTGCCAATCAGGCCGGAAACCACGGCACAATCCCTGCACGATGAACTGGCGGCCCTTGGCGCGCGCCTCATGACGGAGGTGCTGTCGCAAGACAAGATCGACTGCGTCGCACAACCTGAGGAGGGTGTGACCTATGCCAAGAAGATCGACAAGGCCGAAGCCAGAATCGACTTTGCCGGTTCTGCGGTGGCGGTTCGCAATCACATCCACGGTCTTTCGCCCTTCCCAGGAGCATGGTTCGAGGTGAATGGCACCCGTATCAAGGTGCTGAACTGCGAGACAACGAACGCGGCCGCCGCGCCGGGGACTTTTGCCGATGACGCGCTCACCATTGGGTGCGGAAACGGGGCCGTGCGGCTGCTACGTCTTCAGCGCGAGGGCAAGGGCGCGATGGATGCCGAAACCTTTCTGCGTGGTTTCGCGATTCCAGCAGGATCGAAGGCGTCTTGATGCACATCGGCTTCGACGATGCCAGATCGACACTCATCAGAACGTTGAATGGCAGAGGACTGGCACCTGCAGATGATCTGGCCTGGGCAACAGTCTGGCTGGAGGCCTGTGGCTATCCTGGTACCCAGATGCTCGCGGAGGCTCTGGCGGATGACCGGCACACCCTGCAACTCGTGCGCGATTTGATCGGGTTTGATCTGCAGAACGTCTCTTGTGCCTTTCTGGCCCCTGGCATCGTCGACGACGTGAGAGCCAACGGCCGCGTGTTCCTCCGCAACGTGCGCCATGGCCTGTTCGTGCTGCCGTTTGCAGTGCGCGAAAACCTGGCGATCGGCTGCCCTGTCGACCCATCTTTCGCGGTCGGTGGCGAACGCACCAAGAACCCCTATGCGGAGAAACTGGCCGCGGCGATGGATACAGGTTTGATAATTGATGATGCGTCGTGGCGGGCCGTCAACACCGGGTAAGCAGATTGCATCATGGCTCAAGGCCTTGTGCGCGCTGCCCTTTGCGGCACCTCACCGGTCCGGCTAGAAAGGTCCGCCTAAAGGGAGACAATTCATGGCAGGCCCGCTGACCGGTATCCGCGTTCTCGATCTTACCCGCGTCCTCGCCGGACCCTGGGCCACGCAGCTCTTGGCCGATTTCGGTGCCGAGGTGATCAAGATTGAGAAGCCCGGCGAAGGCGACGACACGCGTGGCTGGGGTCCGCCATTTCTTACCAATCCGGACGGCTCGCGCGGCGATGCCGCCTATTTCGTCTCCGCCAATCGGGGCAAGTGGTCAGTGGCCATCGATATGGCGAGTGCCGAGGGTCAGGCGCTCATCCGCGATCTGGCCGCCAAGTCGGATATCGTCATCGAGAACTTCAAGGTCGGTGGGCTGAAGAAATATGGCCTCGACTACGATAGCCTGAAAGCGGTCAAACCCGATATCATCTATTGCTCCATCACCGGCTTCGGCCAGAACGGACCCTTTGCCCAGCGTGCCGGCTATGACTTCATGATCCAGGGCATGGCCGGCATCATGTCGATCACCGGCCAGCCTGATGGGGCGCCGGGCGCTGAGCCCATGAAGGTGGGCGTCGCGTTTGCCGATATATTTACCGGCCTCTATGCCGTGATCGGCATGCAGGGCGCGCTCTATCACCGCCAGCGCACAGGCCAGGGCCAATACATCGACATGGCGCTGCTCGACAGTCAGGTGGCCGTGCTCGCCAATCAGGCTCTCAACTACCTTGTCGGCGGCAGGGCCCCGACGCGGCTTGGCAACGCGCATCCCAACATCGTGCCCTACCAGACCTTTGCCACCAGGGACGGCTACATCATCATGGCCGTGGGCACGGATCGCCAGTTCAAGGAGTACTGCACGATCATCGGTGTGCCAGAGCTGTGGAACGTCGAGCGCTACAGGACGAACCGCGGCAGGGTCGAGAACCGGGCCGAATTGATACCCCAACTGATCGAGCCGATGAAGATGCGAACCACTGCCAACTGGATTGATGCATTCGAGGCGGCTGCCATCCCTTGCGGTCCCATCAATACCGTCGACCAGGTGTTCATGAATCCGCAGGTACTGGCCCGCGGCCTTCAGGTGGGCTTGACTCGCGACGATGGTGTGCAGGTTCCGGGTGTCGCGAATCCCGTGCAGTTCTCCGCCACGCCGGTTGAATATGAAAAGGCGCCGCCGCGGCTTGGCGATGGCACAACAAGGATTCTTGAAGACGTGCTGGGGCTCGACCAACAACGCATTGCCGCGCTCAAGGCATCAGGCGCCATCGGCTGAAAGAGGACAACATGACGGACAGCGCCCCACCCGGCTGGATCTACAACGAGACTATTCGCATGTTCGCCACGCCCGGCGATCCGCCGTTCGAAGACATTTCCGAATTGGAGACATACTGGGGCCGCGCCTGGGGCGTGGATAACGACGTCGGCCGTATTCGCGCAATCCTGATGCACCGGCCAGGGCCGGAAATGAACGTCGTCGACCCTGCGAAGCGGATCGAGCGCATTGGTTCCTTCGGCGATCTTGAGGAAGGCTGGTATTTCCAGTCCGATACAGTGCCGCCAGTCGCGGAGATGCAAGCCCAGCATGATGCACTGGTTGCCGCACTCACCCAGCGTGGCGTCGAGGTGCACCATGTCGAGGGTGTGCAGGGAAATCGGCTCAAGTCCTGCTATACCCGTGACCCGCTCATCATGGTCAAGGGCGGCGCCATCGTCTGCCGCATGGGGACACGCATCCGCCGCGGCGAGGAACTGGCCATCACCCGCACGCTGGCGAAACTCGGCATTCCGGTCCTGCGCACGCTGTCGGGCACGGCTGTCATGGAGGGCGGCAGCTTTGCCTGGATCAACCCCACCACCTGCGTGATCGGCTGTGGCATCCGCGTCAACCGCGAGGGGGCGGAACAGATCGGCGAGGTTCTGAAACGGCAGGGTGTCGAACTCATCGTGATCGACCTTGTTGGCTACGACATCCACATCGACGGCTCGTTCCAGATGATCGACCGCGATCTGGCGATCGTCGATCCCTTCGGCCTGCCTTTCTCCTTCCTCGAAAGGCTGAAGGAGCTGAGGGTCCGCACCATCGAGATCACGCCGGCCGACAACAAGTGGATTGTCAATTCATTGGCAGTGGCGCCCGGCGAGCTCATCATGCCGGAAGGTGCGACCAACCGCACGCTCGATCAACTGGCCGCCCACGGCGTCAACTGGACGACCCTACCCTATGACAAGATGCAATTGAACGGTGGCGGTATCCATTGTTCGACGACGCCTCTGATCCGCGATCCGGTTTAACTTCCAGCACTCTCCCGATCGAGGATGGTGATCATCTCGTCATAGAGACGCCGGGACTCCGCCCTGCTCTCGCCGACACAGACCGCACCGAGCTTGCCGAACTCTGACAGCGCGCCAATCAGGTGGAAGACGACTCCTTTCTGGGTCGCCTGGTGAAAGTGGATGCCATGCTTGAGCGCGATATCCATCAGGTCCTGTGGGGTAAGACCCCGATAGCGCTCGGATTCGATATTGTCTGACGCATAATAGTATCTTGGCCTGCCACCCGGCGCAAAGAACAGGCCGGACTCCGGATCATAGCGGCCGTCGGTGAGAAACTGGAGCATGATCTGCGGATGTGTGGTGCCGCCTTTGCGCAGGTTGATCTCGATGGCGTAATGGCGCCAATCCTTGCCATCCTTCACGGAAATGAAATCGATGCCGAAGCGGCCCAGCACGCCACGCTCGCACAGCACCGCTGCCGCCTTTCGCCCTTCGGCTTCAATCGTGAGCCGGTAGTCGTCGTCTGCCGGGAATTGGCAGCCGAGGAAGACCTGTTCGCCCTCACCCCCCAGTACTTGGTCATGGGACGAGATTGCCTCGACCTCACGAGCAGGTGTGATCCGGAACTGGACTGAAGGTGACCGCTTGATGTCTCCCTCAACAAAGGCTTCCACGATGGCGCCCATCTCCGCGATCTTGCCGCGATACTGGTCCCAGCCCATGCCCTTGGCGGCGAAGGAAATCTGTGGCAGCCGATGTTTCACCCAGGTCGTCAGGGCCGCGCCATCCGGCGCCCCGTTGAAACGCATTACGGCGTTGCCCTCTCCCGAGAACCCCTCGTTGAGCTTCACCACCGCCCGGGCGAGACCGGGGTTGCCGGCCTTGAGTTTTACCAGCGCATCCGCGACGTCACCTTCGTCGCGCAGGTTTTCATAGCCTTCCGCCATGGCCAGCCCGGCTTCGCGGAATACTTCGCGGCTGCCGCTCTTGGAACCAAGGACAAGCAGGTCGGGATCGCAGCCATAGATCGGGATGCCGAGCCTGACTGCCAACGTCCGCTCCAGCGGCGAAACATTGAAGCATGTCATGTGTGCCAGCGCCTTGTCTCCCAGCGCCTCCTCGATCCGCGCCAGAAGGCGAGGGCGCTCGAGGATCTTCTGCGTGAGCGGCTTGAGCGAACCGTCGTGACAGGACAGCAGCGTCAGCCGATTGCGCGCGTGTTGAGTCGGAACACCCGGCAGAAGATGCAGGAAATAGTCGACCACTGTTTCCGACACATGCTGGCTGGTGACATAGATGAGCCGGGTGGTGGGATAGCGCAGCAGCAGAAGCAGGCAGAACATGCGCTCTTCGTAATGGTGCACGCCGCTGATCTTGGCCATCACCTCTGTGTCCAGGCTGAGGCTCGGGTTGACCAACACCGTGCGGGGTGCCATCCGGTCCGGGAACACCCGCTCGAAGAACGGCAGTAGCCGCGCCTGCAGGGCCTTGAAGGCGGCACGCTCTTGTTCGGAGCCGGGTTCGTCTGCTAACACCCTTGCATTCAGCAATGGAAGCGGCCTTGGGGTCAAGCGGTGGAATTCGTCCGCCCCCTTCGCCATGTCGTTTTCAGGATATCGGTCGCATTTCAACGGGAGCATAAGCCTGCCATCATGGCAAATCTGATCATCACGTACTGGCGCGACATTCCCTCCGCCGTCTCGGTCAAGGCCGGGCGCAAGGAGGAAAAGCGCATGCTCGATAACCGTTTCATGGAAGCCATTGACATGGCCGCCATGCGGGATGGTGCCACCAACACAGACGATTACCTCGCTGACTGGCGGCGTGCCGACCCGGTGCCGGTGGGCGACGACCTTGCCGCCGAAGTCGAAAAGGCCAAGGCCGGCCTTGAAGCCGAATTCACCCCGGACAAACTCAAGACCCTCATTGCCAATGGAGGCAAAGCCCAATGACCCATACTCTTGTTGCCTCCGCGACCCGCGAGCACATCATCGGCTTCGACAAGCCGTTCACCGTCATCGGTGAACGCATCAACCCGACGGGCCGCAAGAAGCTCGCCGCCGAAATGCAGGCCGGTAACTTCGAGACCGTCATCAAGGACGCGCTGGCCCAGATGGAAGCCGGCGCCCACATCCTCGACGTCAATGCCGGCGTCACCGCGGTAAACCCCAACGAATCCGAGCCGCCGCTGATGAAGCAGACGCTGGAAGTGGTGATGTCCGTCACCGACCTGCCGCTCTGCATCGACTCGTCCGTCACGTCGGCCCTCAAGATGGGCCTCGAGACGGCCACGGGCCGCCCGCTGGTTAACTCGGTGACGGGCGAGGAAGAGAAGCTCGAGGCCATCCTGCCGCTGGTCGCCAAGTACAATGTGCCGGTGGTGGCGATCTCCAACGACGAGACCGGCATTTCGGAAGACCCGGACGTGCGTTTCGCGGTCGCCAAAAAGATCGTGGAACGTGCTGCTGATTTCGGCATCAAACCGCATGACATCGTCGTCGATCCCCTCGTCATGCCGATCGGCGCCATGGGTACCGCCGGCCAGCAGGTTTTCCGGCTGGTCCGCCGTTTGCGGGAGGAGCTGAAGGTGAACACCACCTGCGGCGCCTCCAACATCTCCTTCGGCATGCCGAACCGCCGGGCGCTGACCGGCTACTTCCTCGCCATGGCGGCGAGCCACGGCATGACGTCGGCCATCATGAACCCGATGCACGACGAGGACATGCATGCGATCTATGGCGCCAACGTGCTGAATGGCACCGACGCCCATTGCCGCTTCTGGAACAACAAGTTCCGCGACCTCGCCCCGGCTCCGTCTGCCGCCAACCGCCCGGCCGGTGAAGCCGCACCCTCTGCCGACGACATCGCCGCCCGCCGCGCGGCGCGAGAGGCACGGAGGCGCCGCTGATCGGCACCCGTTGACGGGGCCTTCAGTCCCTTCACCCGTTCTTCGCCAGCTTCGCCCCCAGCCTCGCCCGCCTTTCCAGCATGCGCTGGTGGGCTTCCGGCGTGCCGTCGTGGAACGAGCCGAACCATTTGTCGAGCGGCACCATGCCGTCGGCATAATTCACTTCGAAGTATTTGTGATGCAGGTAGTGAGCATAGTAAGACACGTCCATGGTCGCCTCGTCGCCCATCTTCAGCCGGTCAAACCCCGTGTGGCCTTGTGCCGGGGCGACGCCAAGGCGCGACGCCAGATTGATCATGTGGATGGGATGCGCCGGGATGACGAAGAATAGCAGGATGCTGGAGAAATAGATCAGGTGTTCGATCGGATGCATCGACAGGCCTGACCACGGCCCCGGATTGACGTTCCGATGATGCAGCTTGTGGGCGACCTCGTAGAGCAGCGGGAAGTGCAGCAGGCGGTGCGCCAGATAGAAACCCACCTCGTGCACGAAGGGCACGACGAAGAACACGGCGATGAAGCCCACCGGATGCTCGGCAAAAGTGATCATCGGCGCAACGCCATTGGCATAGGCCCACAGGAGGAGCACTTCATAGGCTGTCCAGATCGGCACGCCGCTCACCAGCGTATGGAACATGTTGTCCCAGGTCTGGTTGCCGAAGAGGAAGCCCGGGCTGTCCTTGGGCCATTGCCGGTTATACTTGAAGGCGGTGTCCTGGCGCCGCCAGACGTAAAGCCACAGGTGCCAGGCGCCGTAGACCAGGATCGCCAGCATCACGTTGCGGGCCAGCACCACGGCGGACCACGTGAGGCTGAAACTCTGGAAATGCTGCAGGCCGGGCGTCAGGTAGGTCCAGATCAGGACGGCGGCCACCGCATAGAGCGCATTCCACGGCAGCAGGTAGCCGGGAAATCCGAAAAACCACTTGAGAATGGCCACGGGCCGCACCGGCCAGGTGAAAAACGGCCCGTAGCTGACCGGTTTGTTCGGCGCCCAGTTGCCTCGCTTGTCCACCGTGCCGTAGTCGGATTCTGCCATATCGAGCCCTCCACCCCTCGCGGAAGTCTAGGGTCGGGCAATTGCAGGTGTCAATTCAGGCGGGAGTGTCGCTTTTTGGCGCTCCAAGCCAACCCACTTTTGCGTATAAGACCCGTCCATGAGCGAACAGAATCCCTTGATCGTCTTCACCCCCTCCGGCAAGCGCGGGCGCTTTCCCGTGGGTACGCCGGTGTTGCAGGCCGCTCGTGCATTGGGCGTCGACATCGATAGCGTCTGTGGTGGCCGCGCCATCTGCGGGCGCTGCCAGATCAACGTCGGCGAGGGCGAGTTCGCCAAGCACGGCATCACGTCGAGGGCCTCGCACGTCTCGGAGTTCTCCAAGGTCGAGGAGCGTTACGACAAGATCCGCGGGCTTGCCACCGGCCGCAGGCTGTCGTGCCAGACCCGGATCATGGGCGATCTCGTCATCGACGTGCCGCCGGAATCCCAGGTCCACAAGCAGGTGGTGCGCAAGGAGGCCGATACTCGCGCCATCGAACTCGATCCGGCGACGAAGCTGTGCTTCATCGAGGTCGAGGAACCGGACATGCATAAACCCTCCTCCGATCTCGAGCGCGTCTACAAGGCCCTCAAGGATCAGTGGCAGATCGACCATGTCACCTGCGACCTGTCGATCATCGCCGACCTGCAGAAGGTGCTGCGCAAGGGCGAATGGAAGATCACAGCAGCGATCTATTCGCGCGCTCCCGGCGGCGGCAATCGCCTCGTCGCCATCCGGCCGGGCTTCCATGACAAGGCCTTCGGTCTTGCGATTGATGTCGGCTCGACCACGATCGCGGCCCATCTTACAAATCTATCGACGGGCGAAGTGGTAGCCTCTGCCGGGCTGATGAACCCGCAAATCCGCTTCGGCGAAGATCTGATGAGCCGCGTCTCCTACGTCATGATGAATCCGGGCGGCGAGAAAGAGATGACGGCGGCCATCCGCCAAGCGCTCAACACGCTGGCGCAGGACGTCGCGCTGCGCGGCGGCATTCAGCACACGGACATTCTGGAAGTGGTGCTGGTCGGCAATCCGGTCATGCATCATCTGTTCTTGGGGATTGATCCAACGGAACTTGGCGGTGCGCCATTCGCGCTGGCCACCGGCCTTCCCGTCACCGTGCCGGCGCGGGAGCTGGACCTCGTGCTCAATCCGGGCGCCTGGGCCTATGTGTTGCCCTGCATCGCGGGTCACGTCGGTGCGGACACGGCGGGCGTTGTGCTGTCGGAGGCACCCCATGTCTCCGACGAAATCATGCTCTGCGTCGATGTCGGCACCAATGCCGAGATCGTGCTGGGCTCGAAGGCTCGGCTCCTTGCTTGTTCTTCGCCCACCGGTCCCGCCTTCGAAGGGGCGCAGATCGCCTCTGGCCAGCGTGCCGCACCTGGCGCCATCGAGCGTATCCGCATCGATCCCGGAACACTGGAACCGCGTTACAAGGTCATCGGCTGTGACCTCTGGTCCGATGAAGAGGGCTTCGAGGCCGCCGTGGCGCAGACGGGCGTCACCGGCATCTGCGGCTCCGGCATCATCGAGGCCATCGCCGAAATGTATCTGGCTGGCGTGATCAATCAGGATGGTCTGGTCGACGGATCGATGGCGGAGAAATCTTCCCGCATCGAACCCTATAAGCGCACGTTCAACTATGTGATCCGTGCACCCAGGGAAGACGGAAGCGAACCCATGATTCGCGTGACGCAGAACGATGTTCGCGCCATCCAGCTCGCCAAGGCGGCACTCTATGCCGGCGTGCGCCTGCTCATGGACAAGTTGGGGATCGACGAGGTGGGCAAGATCCGCCTCGCGGGGGCTTTTGGCAGCCATATCGATGTGAAATACGCGATGATCCTGGGCCTCATCCCCGACTGCGATCTCTCGAAGGTGCAGAGTGCGGGCAATGCTGCGGGTACGGGCGCGCGCATCGCATTGCTGAATGCCAAGGCCCGCGACGAGATAGAGGCCACCGTCCGCCGCATCGAGAAGATCGAGACCGCGGTGGAGCCCATGTTCCAGCAGCACTTCGTGGAGGCCATGGCATTGCCGCATAAGACCGCACCGTTCAGCAACCTCGCAAAGGTGGTGACGCTGCCGCCGACGAAGGAAGTCATCACCGCCGGCGATGACGGCGGTGAACGGCGCAGGCGTAGACGCGGCTGACCGTCAGTTCGCGGTCGGCGTGGCCAGCAGCCACAGGCCGAAGCCCGTATAGAATACCATGAACAGGGCCAGCGGCGCGTCGAGTCTTAACGCGCGGCCACGCGGCAAGCCAAGTTCCATCGCCATGGCGTGAGCAACGCTGACACCGATGACGTGCCCGGCGACGATCGCCGTGGTCTGCGCCGAGTACAATGCCATCGCACCCGATGCCGTGTTCTGGAAGGAGGCGGTGACATGAAAGGACTCGATGCCGAGAAGTTGCGCCCCGGTGCCGAATGGATCGTTCAGCGCCAGTACCAGATATTGCATGTTGAGCAGGGCATCACTCAGGTAATGGGCGAAATGGTAGGCGATGGAAATGGGGATAAGCGAATAGACAAAGCGGCCAAGCCAAAACTGCAACTGGTGGGGGCGTCCGGCCCACAACCAGCCCAGCACCACGGTTGCCGTGAACGCGGAGGCCAGCAGCAGAAATACTCCGAGCAGGCCTGCGGTATTGGCGCCGATCAGCGCCGTGCGGCCGGGATATTCCAGCGGGTTGTGGCCGAGTGCGGACAGCCAGAAAAAGGTGTGCGACATCCCGTCGAACGAGATCGAGGCCAGCGTCATGAGCACAAACAGTACGCCAGCCAGCGGCAAGGGCGCCAAATAAAGCAGCCCGGCGCCGGGAAGCCGCAGTTTCATGAAGCCGAGCGGCGTCGCCGCACCCAATTGCCGGAGGAAGATCGCGAAAGGATCGGCATAGCGTAACCAGTCGATCCCGAACACGAAGGTCGCGGCCAACGTCAGTGCGGCATAGGCGGAGACCACCAATGCCAGACGCGGCGGGTCCTCCGGTGCCGGATAGACCAGCTGGAACCAGGCGAAGGCGGCGAAGATCAGGAGGGCCGGATTATAGTGCAGCCACCTCGGAAGCACGCAGCGGCCTGCTGCGGGCGCGATCCAGGCAAACGGATTGAGCCCTCCCCAGAGGTTGCCCAGCAGCGGGTGCAGCAATACGATCACCACCCACCACAAGGTCCAAATGCCGAGCACCAGCATATTTTCCAGCGGGTCGTGCGGACCCGCGAGGCCGATCCAGATGAGCAGGACGAGGACGTTGGCGCTGATGAAGCTCAGTGTGCGGATCGCTCTGCGCGACCCGTGCACGAACCCATAATCCGCATCAGGAGTGCGACGGAAGAGCCGATCTGGTAGCAACGCTACGACGGCGAAGGACACCAGCACCGCCAGCGCACCCGCGACGATCACATGCGCAGTCGGCAACAGAAGCACGAAGCCCCGTGCCGCACTGTGAGCAAACGCGGGTGATGTACCCAAGACTAGCAGCGCGATCGCACCCGCTGCACGCCGGATCATCCACCAAGCCCCACGTAGCGGTCGACCACATGATGGTTGCGGCTTAACTCGTCGACGGTCATCATCGCTGTCACGCGACCGTTTTCCACAAAAGCGACACGATCCGCCACTGGCAGCACGGCATCCACACGCTGTTCGACCAGGATTGTCGTAACGCCATGCGACTTGAGGTCCCGCACCGATTGCCGGATGCGCTCGATCATGGAAGGCATCAGCCCTTCCGTGGGCTCGTCCAACAGCAGCACGCGGGGGGCGATGCAAAGGGCTCTTGCCATGGCGAGCATCTGCTGCTCACCACCGCTCATGGTGCCAGCCCGCTGTCCGAGCCGCTCTTTCAGGACCGGAAACATCGCCAAGACGTGATCAAGCACGGCGGTCCCGGATCCTCGCGTCATCAGCCCGATCCTGAGGTTCTCCATCACGGTGAGTTCGGCGAACAATCTCCGGCCTTGCGGAACATAGCCGATGCCATATCGGGGAACTTCATGAGGCGGAAGATCGGTTAGGTCCGTTCCATCCAATGAGATCTTGCCGCGCCGGGGCCGAACCAGGCCCATGATGGATTTGAGCGCCGTCGTTTTGCCGGCGCCGTTACGTCCCAGCAGGCAGAGGATTTCGCCTGCTTCCAGCCTGAGTGAAAACTCCCTCAGCACCTGAACATCGCCGTAGAAGCAATCGATGGCCTGAACGTCAAGCATCGCCGGTCCCCAGATAGGCGGCCTGCACCTGAGGGTTCGCACGAATCTCTCCCGGTGTTCCCTCAGCCAGAATGCGGCCGCGATCCAGAACGGTGATGCGATGCGCCAGCGCCATGACGACCGGCATGTTGTGCTCGATCAGCAGGACTGTCGCTTCCTTTGACAGGAGACGAACAAGCTCGATGAAATTCGCAATTTCGGCGTCCGAAAGGCCCTGCGTCGGTTCGTCGAGAATGAGTAGTTTTGGATGAAGCGCCAATCCCATTGCCACTTCGAGCAACCGCTGGTGGCCATAGGCGAGCGTACCCGCCAGCTGCGCCGCCCGGCCGGCAAGCCCCACGCGCTCGAGATAGATTTCGCTCCGCCGTGATCCGGTCTGGTGCGCCGCCAGTGCCACGTTCTCTGCGGCTGTCAGGTTGGCGTAGATGCTGGTGATCTGGAAGGTGTAGGCGATGCCTCGCCGCACCCGCTTGAAGGCAGGAAGCCCAGTGATATCCCCCCCCTCAAAGTGAACTGAACCGGCCGTTGGCGCGATGCGGCCGGAGATCAGGCTGACGAAGGTCGTCTTGCCAGCACCGTTGGGCCCGATGACGGCACGAACCTCGCCGGCTGCGATGGCAAAGTCCACGCCATCCACCGCGGTGAGTCCTCCGAAACGTCGCGACAGCCCTCGCGTTTCAAGAAGGAATGTCATGGCAGCCACGGCAGCAGGCGCTGGCGGACGGTGCCGAGGATACCCTTCGGAAAGAACAGCACCAAGGCGATCAGCACGGCACCGACCATCAGCAGGTTGGCGCTGGTGAAGGAACTGGCGAAATCGACCAGAAGGAACATCAGCGCCGTACCGAGTACCGGCCCCAGCACCGTGGACGCGCCGCCAAGCAGTGTCCACAACAACGGGTGAATCGAATACTGTATGGAAGCCAGTGTTGCCCCGGCATAGGCGAACATCAGCGCATAGGCGGCCCCGGAAGTCGCCGCGAAGGTGCCGGAGAGCACGAAGGCCGCCAGCTTGTAGAAACCCGTATCATAGCCCAGCATTGCCGTCCGATCCTCGTTTTCGCGGATGGCAATGAACACGTGTCCTAGCCTCGAACGGACGATCACAAGGCTCACGATAATGGCGATGGCGAGGAGGCCTGCCGCCAGATTGTAGCGAAGCATCGGATCGGTGAGATCGACAGCCCGGCCAAACACCGAAAACAGCCGTTCTGTATCCTTGATGACGATACCCTCGTCACCACGCGTGTAATCCCCGAAATAGAGAATCGTGAGATAGGCCGCCTGGCTGAACATGAGTGTCACGATCATGAAGGCGACGCCGCTGGCCCGTAGCATGATCAGTCCCATGACGAGCGACACGACCCCACCGATGATGATGGCGAGGGCGAAGGCTGCCAGCACCGGCATGCCGCCCAATGTCGATCCCAATGCGGCGGCATAGAGCCCCGTGCCAAAAAACATGGCATGGCCGAGGCTCAGCAGCCCGGCATAGCCGAACAGGATATTGTAGCCGATGGCATAGACTGCCAGCACCATGATGCGCGTCAGGGTCAGCACCATGTAGTCGCTTGCCACGAACTGCAGCAGGAACAGCGCAACGATGATGGCCCCGTGCAAGATCACGCTCCTCGCCATCATCGGGCCGCAACTCCGAACAACCCCTGTGGCCGCGCCACCAGGACCAGTGCGACCGCCAGGGTGGCGATGATGGCAGCGAGCGTCGGCGTGTAGAACATGGAAATGATGCCATCTGCCAGGCCAATGATGACGGCCGCGATAACGCTGCCCTTGATCGAGCCAAGCCCGCCGATGATCACGACGATGAAGCTCATCAGCAATGGGTCGAGACCCATGAGGTAGTGCGCCTGCTGGATTGGCACGATCAGGACGGCGGCGATGGCGACCAATGCTGCACCGATGACAAACACGGCAGAGTAGACCTTGTTTACCGGGATGCCGAAGGCTGTCGCCATCTCTCCGTCATACTGCGTGACGCGCATGATAAGCCCAAAGCGCGTGCGGGAAAGCACCCACCAGGCGGCCAGCAACAGCACGGCCGACGCTGCGACCACGAACAGCTTGTAGCCCGAGAAGCCGAACCATGGAAACGCGATGCGGACATTGAACGGCGCGGCAACCGGCTTGGCGTCGGCACCGAACAGCGTGAGCGCCAGTTGCTGGATGACGAACATCAGCCCGATGGTGGCGACGATCGTAGCTTCGGGATCATACTTGATGCGCCGCAGCAACAGGCGCTCGGTGACAAAGGCGATGAACCCCACGGCAACAGGCGCGACAATGAGGGCCGCAACGAAATCGACAAGCGGTCCGCCCGGCATCATACGGGCGGTCCACCACGCCAGCATGGCGCCGAGCATGAAGAATTCGCCATGGGCCACGTTGACGACCCGCATGACGCCGAAGACGAGCGACAGTCCCAGCGCCGAAAGCGCCAGGACTGCTGCTGCTACGGTGCCTTCAAGCAGTGCGAGCAGGAGGTGGGGGAAGAACGACACGAGTGAACATACTCCTCCAGTCCGTCACCCCGGCAACCACCCGGGTTCAGCGGAAACATGGATCCCGGCTTGTGCCGAAAGCGGCCGATTGGGTGGAACCTGACTACAGTGCCATCGTGGTGTAATCGACCTCGTCTGGGTAGAGGCCTTCCTCAATGGTGGAGCGGTAAACCAGCTCGGCCATCCCGTTCTTCACCTGCGTGATGTTCTGGTGGCCAAAGCACTGATGGGTCTTGCCGTTGAAGGTCTTGTCCCCTTGCGGATGTTCGTTGCCTTCGGCCCAGCCGGACATGGCCTCGGTGGCTTCGATCAGCTTGGCCTTGTCGTCCGGCCCCTGATAGCCGGCGGCCTCCATCGCCTGCTTGATGACGAACAGCGTCTCCCAGCATCCGAACATGTGTGAGAACGTGGAGATGTCGGCGGGATCTGCCGAGCTGGCACCGAATTGATCGACGCCAACCTTGCTGCGATAGAAGGTGTCCGATGCCGACGGTTTGGGGCCGGCATAGCGCGGATAGGCCTCCCAGAAATGCGACCCTTCGAGGAACTCGAGACCGGGGCTCTTGAGATCTACGGCCTCGAGGCTGTCAATAAAGCCGAACAGGGCCGGGTGCTGGTTGCCAAAATATTCGCCCATCTCCTTGACGAAGGTCAGCACCGCCGGCCCCACGAGTACGTGGTAGATAACATCTGTGTCAGCCGGAATTTGCGGGAAGTAGCGGGTAAACGAAGACTCCGTCGGCGGAATGGCGATGAGCTGGTTCACCTCGCCTCCCTGTGCCTTGATCGCGGCTGAAAAATTGTCGCGGTGATCATAGCCGAAGGCATAGTCAGGGAAGATCATCGTGACTTTCTTCCCCAGATTCTGCGAGACCCATGGCGCCATGGCAATGACCTGGCTCTTTACGTCCGTGATGCCGGGCTGGAATGTGTACCGGTTGAGCTTGCCGGAAGCCACATGATGCCCTTCGGACACGACGTAATAGGGCAGTTTCAGTTCGCCGGCACGGGGGGCGGAACCCATCACCACATGGCTGAACAACGTGCCGAAACCCACATCGCATTTGTGTTGCGTCGCAAGCTTTTCGACCACTTCGGCACCGCGGCCCGGGTCGGTTCCGTCGTCCTCGGCGATGATCTCGACGGGGCGGCCATTGATGCCACCCATCTCGTTGATGAGGGCCGTCGCAGC
The DNA here is from genome assembly GCA_964510815.1 of uncultured Aestuariivirga sp. Taxonomy (GTDB): domain Bacteria; phylum Pseudomonadota; class Alphaproteobacteria; order Rhizobiales; family Aestuariivirgaceae; genus Aestuariivirga. Next base: position 1,757 of record CAZECZ010000008.1, on the reverse strand, counting down.
GGTGGTGGTACGATCGTACCAGCGGCCGTATGCTGCGCCGATACCCGTGCGGTGCACCTGAAATCCGATACGGATTGGCTCTGAAGACGCGGCCTGAGCATAGCGGACATAGCCGGGGCCAGCCGCAAAGCCAGCCGCCGCGGCGGTGCCGGCAGCCATGGTCTTCAGCGCCGCGCGCCGGGTAATTGACTTGACTCCATCCATGAGATGTCCCTCCATGTCATTGTTCTTGAGGTCAGCGCCTGACCGGCGCTTCCTGAGACTGGCGACCATATCATGAACCGTGGCAAAGAACAGATACCAGCGCATCGGCCAAGAGCGCCCCTGGCACAAGCGGCAAATCGCCATCTGCGCGGCTTGATCCGTTGCTTCCGGCCTCATCTTTTGACGGCTGGACACGAACCTGCAATTCTCCGTGATCGTGATCGCATTCACGCCTCCGGCCATTGGAATTTTGATGTGATCACCACACATGGCGTGGCACAGGAGTACAAGGGAGAAGCCACATGAAATACGCCAAGACCTCTGATGCCATCAGCCGGTTGACGCCTGAGCAATACCGCGTCACGCAGCAGAATGGCACGGAGCGTCCCTATACCGGCGAGTTCGACGATCATTTTGAGCCGGGGATCTATGTGGACATCGTGTCGGGTGAACCATTGTTCGCGTCATCGGCCAAGTACAATTCAGGCTGCGGATGGCCAGCTTTCTCCAAGCCCATCGAGCCTGCCAATGTCAGTGAATTGCGAGATGTGTCCCATGGGATGATCCGGACGGAGGTACGCTCCGCCCACGGCGACAGCCATCTGGGCCATGTCTTCCCGGATGGCCCGCGCGAAATGGGCGGGATGCGCTATTGCATCAATTCCGCCGCCTTGCGTTTCATCCCCCGGGACGAAATGGTGGAACAGGGCTACGGAGATTTTATCGATCAGGTACAGGAGTCGTGACATGATGGAACGTGCAGTACTGGCCGGTGGCTGTTTCTGGGGCATGCAGGACCTCATCCGCAAATTGCCGGGGGTCGGGAAGACCCGCGTTGGCTATACGGGCGGTGATGTGAAGTTTGCGACCTACCGCAATCATGGCACCCATGCCGAAGGGATCGAAATCCTCTTCGATCCCGCGCGGATCAGCTTTCGGACACTTCTGGAATTCTTTTTCCAGATTCACGATCCGACGACATTGAATCGCCAGGGCAACGACCGGGGCATGAGCTATCGCTCGGGTATCTATTACGTGAGCGACGAGCAGAAACGCATCGCCGAAGAGACGATTGCCGACGTCAATGCTTCCGGCCTCTGGCCCGGCACGGTGGTGACCGAGGTCAAGCCCGTGGGCGACTTCTGGGAAGCAGAGCCTGAACACCAGGACTACCTGGAGCGGTACCCGCATGGCTATACGTGCCACTTCCCGCGAAAGGACTGGGTGCTTCCGAAGCGGCAGGCCGCTGAATAACCGGCCCCCCGGTTAATTGTACGCAGGAATGTCGACGTGATGCGCTGCGACACGCGAGTTGTCAGCCGCATGACCCTGCCTTAGTCTCGGGCGATGCGAACGGCGATTGCACTTATCTTCGCGTTTTTCCTTACCACGCTTGTGGCGGCGGCCTCCCCGCCGTCGCAAGCACCAATCTTGCGCATCGAAGCGGGCAACCACACCGCGCCCATCAATGCCATCGACATGTCGGCGGACGGCCGCCTTCTGCTGACAGCGGGTAAGGACAAGACGGCGCGCCTGTGGGACGCGAAGACCGG
>CAZECZ010000007.1:49412-58240 GCA_964510815.1 uncultured Aestuariivirga sp. | reverse complement strand
GGAGAAAGCCCACCGCCACGGCCTTGACCCCCTGCGCCTTGATCGCCTTGGCCGCTTGCTCCACCGCGGTCTCGTCCAGCGGCAACAGCACCTCGCCGTCGGCGCCAAGCCGCTCCGGCACGGTGAGGCGGAGCGTGCGCGGCACCAGCGGCACCGGCCGGTCGATCATCAGGTCATAATGGTCGAAGCGCTTCTCGTAGCCCTGTTCGATGATGTCGCGGAAGCCCTCGGTGGTGATGAAGGCGGTCTTGGCACCTTTACGCTCGATCAGAGCATTGGTGGCGAGCGTGGTGCCATGGATGAAGACGCCGATGTCCTTGGGGCTCAGCCCCGATTGCTCCAGCACCAGCCGGATGCCCTCGATGACGCCCAGTTCCGGTGCCTGCGTGGTGGTGAGGACCTTGCCGCTCCAGCGTCTGCTGCCGGATTCCAGCACGATGTCGGTGAAGGTGCCGCCAATGTCGGCGGCCAGTTTTGCGAGCGTGGCCATGGGCTTCGTTTGTGCGGGAAATCGCAATTTTGCAAGCCCCTTCGCGCGCGCAAAACAGCGCTCTTGTTGCAGTCGGCAAAGTATGGCGGTATCCGGAATGGAGTGGGTGTTTGAAAGGGCAGGCATGGGCAAGGTCACCATTCAGGATGTGGCGCGCGTGGCAGGGGTGAGCATTGCCACCGTCGACCGGGTGCTGAATCGCAGGCCGGGGGTACGCGGCGTGACGGTGACCAAGGTCGAAGCGGCCATCCGCGATCTGAACTATCAGCCCGACCGCATCGCCGCCCGCCTGGCCCGCTCGCGCGAATACCGCTTCTGCTTCGTTCTGCCGGACCGCAGCGGCGATTTCTGGGAGCGGATCAACGAGGAAGTCCGCATCATGGCAGAACGCATGGCGGGTGAGCGCGTCACCATCGCCATCAAGCGGGTCGACGTCTTCGATGGCGAACTGTTGGCTTCGACACTCGATTCGATCGGCGATGTCTATGACGGCGTGGCGGTCGCCGCCCTCGACCATCCCGCGGTGCGCGAGGCGATCAACGCATTGTCGGCGCGCGGCGTGACGGTGGTGACGCTGGTGTCGGACGTGCCGGGCTCGAAACGGGTGCATTACGCAGGCATCGACAATTCATCGGCGGGGCGCACGGCGGCAAGCCTCATGGGCCGTTTCCTGCGCGGCCTTTCGGGCAAGGTCGGGCTGATTGCCGGCTCACTGGCGCTCCGCGACCACATCGAGCGCCAGTTCGGATTCGAACAGGTGATGACCCATGAGTTTCCCAACCTGACACTCCTGCCGGTGCGGGAATCGCGCGACGATTGGCGCAAGCTCGAAGAGATGACCGGGCAACTCCTGGCCGAACATCCCGACCTCCTCGGCATCTACAATGTCGGCGGCGGCACCCGCGGCATCGTCCAAGCCCTCGAGCAGGCTAACCGCGCCAAGGATATCGTGCTGATCGGCCACGACCTCTCGGATACCAACCGGAAGGCCCTGATCCGCGGCACCATCGACGCGGTGATCAACCAGGACCCCGGCCACGAGGTCCGAAGCGCAGTACGCGTGCTGATCGCCAAGGCTGACAATGTGCCGCTGATTGAATCCCAGGAGCGTATCCGCATCGACATCTTCCTGCGCGACAACCTGCCCTGACGGCGCGGAGATTTCGTCAAGCTTGGCGGAACCGTTCTCGCGGTTGTCCGTTTGACTGACAGCCGCCAGCGATGCTGGCGCTCGAATGTCATTCATCCAATCGCCGGAGAACCACCCCATGAAGACGCTTGCCGATGCTTTCGAGCATACGCTGAAGGATATGTATTACGCAGAAAACGCCATCGTGAAGGCACTGCCGAAGCTGATCAAGGAAGTTTCGCAGTCTGACTTCAAGGCGGCCCTCGAGCTCCATCTCAAGGAGACCAAGGAACAGATCAGGACGCTCGACAAGGTGTTCAAGTCGATCGATAAGAAGCCCTCGGGAGAGAAGTGCGACGCCATTGAAGGTCTGCTGAAGGAGACCGATGGCATCATCGAGGAGGCCACGGGCACGGTCGCGAAGCACGCCTCTCTGGCCGCGATTTGCCAGGCCGTGGAGCACTACGAAATCTCCCGCTATGGCACGCTGCGCGAATGGGCCAAGGCTTTGAAGAACGACGAGGCGCACACGCTGTTGACCGAGATTCTCGACATGGAGAAGGCCGCTAACAGCAAGATCAACGCGATCGCCATCGATTCACTGAACCGGGCGGCTTGATCCTTGCCCAGCAGCACCGGTCCGCACGTCGGGCCGGTGCTGCCTCAACTGCGGTGGGGCTCATGACGCGTTGCCCGCCCCGCCGAACGACAGGCTGAGGAATTCGTGGAACGTACGCGTCGCCGGTGCCTGCGACTTGGCGCGGTTCCACGCAATGCCGACATCCATGGTCGGAATGTCGGCCACGACATTGCGCAATTCGATCCGCTGGCCCTCCAGCGACCACGGGCGATAGACCATATCGGACAGGATCGTCACCCCCATGCCATCCGCGACCAGCGATCGTACCGCTTCGACCGAGGACGTCTTGAACACCAGGTTGGGGCGCAGCGCCGTCGGCTTCCAGTAGCGTGACGCGGTCTGGTTCGCCTCATCGACGGTGAGCATCACATATGGCTCGCCCGCCACGTCCTCCAGCGTGATCGTCTCCCTGGCGAGGAGGGGGTGCTCCACCGGAAGCCACAGCCGCCGCCGCGAGCGCAGCAGCGTCTCATGTGCCAGCCGCTTCTTGTCCTGCAGGTTGGAGGTGAGCATGACCGCAAGGTCGAGTGTCCCCTCGCGCAGACCCGCTTCGATCGACTCACGCGGCAGTTCGTAAAGCTCCGCCTTGATGCGCGGATAGCTTCGCGAAAAGCGCGCGAAGTGGCGCGGCAGGAAATAGCCCGCCACCGTATAGGAGACGCCGATCCGCACAGTGCCGGAAAGTGCCGTGTCTTCGGTCAGCGGCGCATGCTGTGCGGCGTTCACCGCCGCCATGATGTTGCGGGCGTGCTGCAGGAAGCGGGCCCCTTCGGCGGTCAATGCCACGCCCGAGGGCTGGCGCTGGAACAGGGCGACTCCCAGGTCCTCTTCCAGTTGCTTGATGGCGGCCGTGACGGCGGACTGCGACACGTTGAGCCCGATCGCCGCCTGGCTCACCTGTCCGGCATCCGCCGTGGCGATGAAGTAGCGGACCTGCTTGAGCGAAAATGGCATTATCTGGTTTTTCGATATCGTGATGAAGTTTTTCTGATTTTACAATATCCGTGTCTTGCCGCAAGAATCGCTTGATCAATCCGGTGGGTGCGCGAAACTGAGACGTGGAGGGTGGAGATGACCGTCATCAACTGCGACATGGGCGAGGCCTTCGGGCTCTACAAGATGGGTGACGACGAGGGCCTGATGCCGCTGATCGACGTCGCCAACGTGGCCTGCGGCTTCCACGCCTCCGATTTCAACCACATGCGCAAGACCGTGAAGCTCGCCAAGCAGCACGGCGTGAAGGTGGGCGCCCATCCCTCGCTGCCCGATCTCCAGGGCTTCGGCCGCCGCGAGATGAAAATCGCGCGCGAGGAGTTGGCCAACTGCATCATCTATCAGGTGGGAGCCCTCAAGGGCTTCCTGGATGCCGAAGGCATGGTGCTGAACCACATCAAGCCGCACGGCTCGCTCTACGGCATGGCGGCGCGAATGGAGGAGATGGCGCATGCAGTCTGTGACGCCGCCGACGTCTTCAAGGTGCCGCTCTACGGCATGATCAACACCTTCCATGACAAGGTCTACACCGCGCGCGGCCATAAATTCGTCGCCGAGTTCTATGCCGATCTCGATTACCGCGACGACGGCAGCCTGATCATCACCATGGAGCACGACGCCAAGGACGAGGCCAAAGCCGCCGCACTCTGCGTCCGCGCCATCAAGGAAGGCAAGGTCAGGGGTATCGGCGGCAAGGACGTCGACGTCCGCGCCGACGCCATCTGCGTGCATTCGGATACGCCTAACGCGGTCGCCATCGCTGAAGCCGTGCGCGAAGCCGTGAAACCCTATCTCGACGCCGCCTGATTTCGAAAGAGGACAACACATGGCACAATTGCTCTCGCCGCTTCCCGGCACCTTCTACCGGAGGCCATCGCCCGATAAGCCGGCCTATAAAGAAGACGGCGACAAGGTGAAGGCAGGCGACGTCGTCGGCCTCATTGAGGTGATGAAGTCGTTCAACGAGGTGAAGGCCGATGCCGACGGCAAGATCACCTTCATCGCCGAGAACGAGGAACCGGTAATGGCGGGCCAGGCGCTCGCCGAGATCGCCTGACATCATGCCGATCACGAAGCTCCTCATTGCCAACCGTGGCGAAATCGCCGTGCGCATCATTCGTGCGGCGAAGGAGCTTGGCATCAAGACGGTTCAGGTCCATTCGCTGGCCGATGCAGACTCGCTGGCGGTGAAGATGGCCGACGAGGCGGTGAACATCGGCCCGCCGCATGCGGCGAAGTCCTATCTCAACGTCGACAACATTCTGAAGGCAGCCAAGGACACCGGCGCCGACGCGGTGCATCCGGGCTATGGTTTCCTGGCCGAGAACGCCAATTTTGCGGATGCGGTAAAGGCGGCCGGACTCGTCTTCGTGGGGCCCGAAGGCGAGTCCATCCGCATCATGGGCGACAAGGTGGCGGCACGTGCCGCGGCCGAAGCAGCGGGCGTACCCGTCGTGCCGGGCTCCGATGGCCGTGTCGATGATCCCGAGCGCGCCAGGCTGGTGGCCGAGGCCATCGGCTTCCCGGTGATGATCAAGGCGGCGGCCGGCGGCGGTGGCCGCGGCATCCGCGTGGCCCATGATCTCAGCGAGTTCGAGACCCTGATGCCGCAGGCCAGCGCCGAAGCCAAGGCGGCCTTCGGCGATGGCGGCCTCTATATCGAGAAGGTGATCGAGAAGGCCCGCCACATCGAGGTGCAGATCCTGGGCGACGGCCAGCGCGCCATCCATTGCTTCGAGCGCGAGTGTTCGCTGCAACGGCGGCGCCAGAAGGTGTGGGAGGAAGCGCCCTCCGCGGTGCTGCCGCAGGAGGTGCGCGACAAGCTTTGCGCCTCTGCCGTGGCGCTGGCCGAGGCCGTGAAATACCGAGGCGCCGGAACGCTGGAATACCTTTACGACGACCAGACCCATCACTTCTATTTCATCGAAATGAACACCCGCATCCAGGTGGAGCATCCGGTGACCGAGATGATCACCGGCATCGATCTGGTGCGCGAGATGATCCGCGTCGCCGGTGGCGCACCCTTGAGCATCTCTCAGGATGACGTGAAGATGAAGGGCCATGCCATCGAGGTCCGCATCAATGCCGAGGACCCGGCCAAGAACTTCATGCCGGCCCCTGGTACCATCGCGTCGCTGCGCGTGCCCGGCGGCCCTGGCACCCGCTTCGACACCATGCTCTATCAGGGCTATCAGGTGCCGCCCTTCTATGACTCTCTGCTCGGCAAGCTCATCGTCTGGGACGAGACCCGCGACGGCGCCATCGCGCGCATGGTCCGCGCGCTGGATGAGCTCGACGTCGGCGGCCTGGCGACGACCAAGCCGCTGCACCAGCTGCTGGCGGCCGACGAGAGCGTCCGCACCGCGCAATTTCATACGCGCTGGCTCGAGCCCTGGCTCGAACAGAACGCCCACAAGCTGAATTCATGAGGGAGGTGGCCCACACATGAAGACCCGGTACAGTTACGGCGGAGACGAGCACATCTTCGTCGAATGCGACGAGGAAATGTCGCTCGAAGCCTTCTTCAAATCGCTGTCGATCACGACGGCAGTGAAGAAGGCCAAGATCAAGGGCGTGACGGAAATCTGCCCCGCCAACGCCTCGTTCCAGATCAAGTTCAATCCGGACGTGATCAAGCCCAGCGACATGCTGAAGGAATTGAAGGCGATCGAGAAATCCGCAGCGAAGGGCAAGTCGGTGCTGAAGACGCGGATCATCGAGGTGCCGGTGCTCTACAACGATCCGTGGACCCACGAGACGCTGATGCGCTTTCGCGAGCGGCATCAGGATCCGTCGTCGACCGACATTGAATATACAGCCCGCATCAACAATCTCGACGGCGTCGATGGCTTTGTTAAGGCCCATTCCGGCGCCCCCTGGTTCGTCTCCATGGTCGGCTTCGTGGCGGGCCTGCCGTTCCTCTACCAGATGGTGGACCGGCCGCGGCAGATCCAGTCGCCCAAATACCTCCGCCCACGGACCGATACGCCCAAGCTCACGGTTGGCCATGGCGGCTGCTTCGCCTGCATTTACTCCGTACGCGGAGCAGGTGGCTACCAGATGTTCGGCATCACGCCGATGCCGATCTACGATCCCAACCAGAAGATCAAGTATCTGAAGGATTTCATGTGCCTGTTCAAGCCGGGCGACATCGTCAAGTGGAAGCCCATCGACCGGGCCGAATATGATGCGACCGTCGTCGCGGTGGAGAAGGGCAAGTTCATGCCGCGCATAAAGGACGTCACCTTCTCGCTCGACGAATTCAAGAAGGACATGGATGGCTACAATGCCAAGCTGATGGGGGCGCTCAATGGCCGTTGAAGTCATCAAGCCCGGCCTTTCCACCACGGTGCAGGACCTGGGCCGCCCGGGCTATTATCACATCGGTATTCCGCTCTCTGGCGGCATGGATCATTTCGCGCTGACGTGTGCCAACTGGCTTGTGGGTAACAAGGAAGGTGCGGCCGTTCTCGAAGCCGTATTCATGGGGCCGGAACTTCAGTTCACGGAGGATGCCACAGTCGCCGTGACTGGCGCCGAACTGCCGCCGAAGGTGAACGGAGAGCCGCGCGAGACCTGGACATCGTTCAAGGTGAAGAAGGGGCAGACGCTGTCCTTCGACTTCCTCAAGAAGGGCGCCCGCGCCTATATCGCCATTTCTGGCGGCATCGACGTGCCGGTGGTGCTGGGCTCGCGCTCGACCTACACGCTGGGTGCACTCGGCGGCTTCAAGGGCCGCAAGCTCGAGGCTGGCGACAAGCTCCCCGTCGGCAAGGGCAGGGGGGCCAGGGAAGGCCGCACCGTGCCGGAAAAGCTCCGCCGCATGCCGGGTGCGCCGGCAGAACTCCGCATGATCCCCGGCCTCTATTGGCACCGGATCACCGAGGCCGCCGGAAAGCAGTTCCTTGAAGATGTGTGGAAGGTCGCACCCGAGGCCGACCGCATCGGCTACCGCTTCAAGGGCGGCAAGCCGCTTGAGTTCGTGCCGCGCGATCCGCCGTTCGGCGCCGGCTCCGATCCCTCCAACATCGTGGATGCCTGCTACCCCTATGGTTCCATCCAGATCCCCGGCGGCACCGAGCCCATCGTGCTCCACCGCGACGCGGTGTCTGGCGGTGGTTATTTCATGGTCGGCACGGTGATCTCAGCCGACATGGACCTGATCGGCCAATTGCAGCCGCACACGCCGGCGCAATTCGTCGAAGTGACCATGGCCCAGGCGCTGAAGGCACGGAAGGACCGGGCCAAGCTGCTGGAGAAGGTGAAGGCGGGGCTTTGAAGACGTAGGGCCCTCATCCGGCCTTCGGCCACCTTCTCCCCTCCTGCGGACGGGAGAAGGCACTCAACCGCACGCGCCTTCTCCCGTGGCCAAAGCCATGGGAGAAGGTCCCGACAGGGGGATGAGGGCTTTTCTGATGAGGGCTCTTTCTACTGTTGCCGCGCCCCCTGGCGGAATTCCTTGGGCGGCATGCCGTACTGCGCCTTGAAGGCGCGGGAGAATTGCGCCTGGTCGCCGAAGCCCCAGCGGTAGGCGATCTCGGCCACCGTCTGGCGGTTTGACGGATCGCGCAGCGCCTCGCGGCAGGCTTCCAGCCGCTGGTCCCTGATCCAACTGCCGAGCGTCTGGTTGGTGTCGCGGAACAGTTCATGCAGATAGCGGGTGGATATCCCGCAGGCCCTGGCGATGGTGTCGGGGTCGAGCTCGCAATCGCCCATATTTTTGCGGACGAAAGCCTCGATGCGGGTGAGATGGGCCTCGCGCACGGTGGAATTGCCGGTGGTAAGGGTCCGCTCGTCGGCCTTCAGCGCCAGCACCAGAAGGTCGACCAGCTGCTGGCCCACGGTCGCCCGCGTTTCCGGGCTCATGGCATCGAAGCGGCCGGGGATCAGATGCAGCATGTCGGTAAAGAGGCCGCCCGCGCCATCGGCCGCATTGAACTGCAGCGAGCAGAACCGGTCCGGCTGGCGGATGCGCCCGCCCAGCGCCTTGGCCTCCACCTTCATCACCCACAAATCGGCAGCTTCCGCGTGGGCGAAATCATAGGGCTCGTGGCTCCTTTCAAGGATGAAGCCGCCCGGATTGCAGCGCACATCCTTGCCGCATTGGGAGAAGAACACCTCCGAGCGCGCCGGCACGGTGACAAGGAAATGTTCGCCGCGCTCCGATTTCACATGGTGCGGCAGGCGGCGGTATTGCAGAGCATCGGACGTGAGCCGCGACAGGGATACATCGCCCAGCGTCCAGATCGACAGGTCGCCCGAGAAGCTGTCGGCATTGCGGAACTGCAGTTCCAGCGGGAAATAGGCCGTGGCGATGGCGTCGTGCCAATGCCGGCTGCGGTCGTGGACAGGCGTGGCGGACGTGGTGATCGTCGTCTTCATGGGGTCTCCCAACCAGTGCCAAAACTCTAGGCGCTGGGCGCACGCGGTGCAAATCTTTCCTCTCCCCAGTGCACCAGACGTCAAATGAGGATTCGCACACTGCAAAGACCGCCCGCCAGCGTGAGCCTAGGGTTTGAGGCTCGAAAGGGAGGATGCCCCATGAAGAAAGCTGTCAAGGCCAAGGCAAAACCGAA
>CAZECZ010000007.1:0-49312 GCA_964510815.1 uncultured Aestuariivirga sp. | reverse complement strand
GTGCGGGGTGTCTTGGAAACCACACAGCGCGAGATGACGCTGTCGCTGGAAAAGACGGCGCGCTCATCGGTGTTCAACCTGGCGCACGACTACTCGACGGCGCTGTTCAATGCCAAGCCGGAGATGATCCTGCAGGGCCAGGACATCCCGATCCACCTCGGCTCGCTCATTCCCGCCATGAAGGCAGTGGCGAAATTCTTCGAGGGCGACATCCACGAGGGCGATCTGATCCTTCACAACGATCCGGCCTTCGGCGGCAGCCATGCCATTGACACCTGCATGTACAAGCCGGTGTTCCACAAGGGAAAGCTGGTCTACTGGACGGTGTGCAAGGGACACCTCACAGACATCGGCGGTCCGGTGCCCGCGGGCTACAATCCGGAAGCCAAGGAAATCTACGCCGAGTGCCTGCGCATCCCGCCGGTCAAGATCTGGGACAAGGGCAAGCCGCGCAAGGACGTGATCAACATGATCCTCACCAACATGCGCGCCAGGCGTGACCAGGAGGGTGACTTTAACGCGCTCATCGGCGCCTGCCAGGTGGGCGAACGCAATCTCATCGCCATGCTCGAGAAATATGGCGCGCCGACCGTCGATCAATGCATCAACGAACTGCTCGACATGGCCGACAAGCACATGCGCGACCTCATTAAGACAGTGCCGGACGGCACCTATGAGGGCGTGGCCATTCTTGAAGACGCGGGCCACGGCTTCGGCGATTTCGAGATCAAGGCGAAGGTGACGATCAAGAAGGACACTTGCCACATCGCCATCTCGTCGCCGCCCCAGATCCCCTATTTCATCAACTCCTACGAGGGCAACTCGCACTCGGGCGTCTATCTGGGGCTCATGATGTTTGCGGCCCTCCCGCCGCCTTACAACGAGGGGCTCTATCGCTGCGTATCCGTGGATTTCGGGCCGAAGGGCACGATCTGCAATGCGCAAGAGCCGGCGCCGCACATGAACTGCACCACGACGCCGATGGAAACGCTGACGGATGCCGTGCGCCTCGCCTTCGAGAAGGCCATGCCGTCCAAGGTGGCGGCGAGCTGGGGCCACGCCAACGGTCTCAACATCGCCGGCTGGGACACGCGCACCAACGAGGAATTCGTCACCATGGTGCTGGCCACCATTATCTCCGGCGGCGGTGCCACGCCGCAGCAGGACGGCTGGCACGCGGTGGGCCCGGAATGCTGCTTCGGTGCGCTGACATCGGGCGATGTCGAGCTGTTAGAATATTCCTATCCCATCATCATCCACAAATATTCACTGATGACGGATTCGGGGGGTGCGGGCAAGTTCCGCGGCGGCTCGGGCACGGCCTGGGAGGTGGAGCCGCTTGACAAGGAGATGCTGTGCATCGGCTTCGGCGAGGGGCGCCGCATTCCCGCCATGGGGGCGGCCGGTGCCTCCTCGCGGGATACCGACTCCAAGGTCGGCCGCGTGCAGCTGAAGCGCGGCAAGAAGGTCGAAACCAAGCGCACCAACATCATGGAGACGATCCAGCCCGGCGAGACCGTCACCAACATGAATCCCGGCGGCGGCGGTTACGGCAATCCGCATGAGCGGCCCATCGAAAAGGTGGTGTGGGACGTGAAGAATGGCCTCGTCTCCGTCGAAGGCGCCAAGCGCGACTATGGCGTCGTTATTTCCAACCCGGAAACCCTTGATGTCGACCTCGCGGCCACCAAGGCCCTGCGGTCTGCCGCCTGACGAAGGAACGCACCCATGAAAACCAAATATCGCCTGGGCATCGACGCCGGCGGCACCTTCACCGACTTCGTGGTGGCGGAAAAGGCTACCGGCAACGTCAAGCTGTTCAAGGCGCTCTCCACGCCGGCAGATCCCACAAAGGCCATCGAGAACGGCTTGAAGCTCATCGCCGATGACCTCAAGATTTCGGCGGCGGACCTTGTGTCGAACTGCGACCTCTGCATCAACGGCACCACGGTGGGCCTCAATGCGCTGATCACCCATCGTGGCGGCAAGACCGGCCTCATCTGCACGGCGGGCCATGAGGATTCGATCGAGATCCGCAATGGCCACAAGGAAGATGGCTACCGCTACGATCCGGAATATCCCGCCGCCACCATGCTGGTGCCGCGCTATCTGAGGAAAGGTGTGCGCGAGCGCGTCATCTCCGATGGCTCGGTGAGGACACCAATGCAGGAATCCGATGTTCGCGCCGCTTGCGAGCTGTTCAAGAAGGAGGGTGTCGAAACCGTCGCCATCTCCTTCGTGTGGTCGGTGCTGAACCCGGCCCATGAACGCCGCGCCGCCGAGATCGTCCGCGAGATGATGCCGGATGCGATTCTTACCGTCGGTTCCGAACTCTATCCGCAGGTCCGCGAATACACCCGCACCTCGACGGCGGTGACGAATGCCTATCTCGCCCCCGTCATGCGGAAATACGTGAATGCAGTCGACGCCTACTTCAAGTCGCTCGGCGCCAGGCAGCCGGTGCGCTACTTCCAGTCCAATGGCGGACTGGCGATCGGCCAGGTGATGACCGACCGCTCGGTCTACGCCATCAACTCCGGCCCGGCTTCGGCGCCGCAGGCAGGACTTTATGTCTGCGCGCCGTTCAAGAAGAAGAATGTCATCACCGTCGACATGGGCGGCACCTCCTTCGACATCACGCTCACCAAGGACGGCCAGACCAATCTCAACAAGAACATCGACTTCCTGCGCTACCGGATCGGTGTGCCGATGATTCAGGTGGAAACCCTGGGTGCGGGCGGCGGCTCCATCGGCTGGATCGACTCGCTCGGCATCATCCAGGTCGGCCCCCAGTCGGCGGGCTCCGATCCGGGCCCGGCGTGTTACGGGCAGGGCGGCGACGAGCCGACGACCTCTGACGCCAACCTGGTGCTGGGTTATCTCAATCCGGATGGCCTCCTGGGCGGCAAGCTACCTCTTGACCAGGACAAGGCGAAGAAGGCCATCAAGAAGATCGCCGACCCGATGGGCATTTCCGTCGAGCAGGCGGCCTATGGCATGTACACCATCGTCAACAACAACATGGTGAACGGCATCCGCCGCGTGTCGGTGGAGCGCGGCTACGACCCGCGCGACTTCGTGCTGGTGGGAGCGGGTGGTGCCACCGCCGCGCACATCACCGCATTGGCGCGCGAGATGGGCATCGACACCATCATCCTGCCGAAGCTCGCCTCGGGCCTCTGCGCCTTCGGCCAGATCATCTCGGACGTGAAGTATAACTACATGGCGACGTCGCCCGCCCGTCTCGACAATGATGCTGCCTACAAGCGTATCGACAAGATGTTCAAGGAGATCGAGAAGCAGGGCATCGCGCATCTGAAGTCGGATGGCTTCAAGCCGGGGCAGATCGAGGTGAAGCGTTCGATGGAAATGCGCTACGTCGGCCAGGTCCATGAATGCACCGTCGACATCGGCACCTTCGACATCACGCCCAAGACCATCGACAAGGTGAAGGAGGCCTTCCACAAGCGCCACGAGGAACTCTACACCTATTCGGAACGCCACAACGCGGTGGAGGTCGTCAACATCGAATCCACTCTCTATGGCCTGATCGACAAGCCCAAGGCGCCGAAACTCGCCAAGGGAGCGCCGCTGCCCAAGGCGCTCAAAGGCCATCGCAAGGCAATCTTCGAGGCCTCCGGCAAGGCATCGCGCACACCGGTCTATGACGGCGCGAAGCTGGGGGCAGGCGCCACTGTCGCCGGTCCCGCCATCATCGAGGAGGTGACGACCACCATCGTCATCGAACCGGGCTGGACCGCCAAGCTCGACCAGAGCGGCTCCTACGTCATCACCCGCAAGAAGAAGTGACATTGAACATGCCAGCCGACAAGCTAGAGTGCCGTCATGGATTATGATGACATTCGTGCCTCCGTCCGCAAGCTGTGCGAGGGCTTCCCCGGTGAATACTGGCGCAAGCTCGACCGCGACATGGCCTACCCCAAGGACTTCGTCGACGCGCTGACGCAATCGGGCTTCCTCGCCGTCCTGATCCCGGAGGAATACGGCGGCGCCGGGCTGCCGCTGTCGGCCGCCGCCGCGATCCTGCAGGAGATCCAGGCGTCCGGCTGCAACGGTGCAAGCTGCCATGCCCAGATGTATGTGATGGGCACGGTGCTCCGTCATGGATCGGAGGCGCAGAAGCAGAAGTACCTGCCGGACGTGGCGAGCGGCAAGATACGCCTGCAGGCCTTTGGCGTCACCGAGCCCACAAGCGGCACGGATACGACGTCGATCCGCACCTTCGCGAAACGGGACGGCGGCCGCTACATCGTCAATGGCCAGAAGGTGTGGACCAGCCGCGCCGAATATTCCGACTTGATGGTGCTGCTGGCGCGCACCACGCCGCGCGATCAAGTGACGAAACGCACCGACGGTCTCTCCGTGTTTATTCTCGACATGCGCGAGGCGAAGAACAAGGGCCTCACCATCAGCCCCATCCGCACCATGATGAACCATTCGACGACGGCGTTGTTCTTCGACAATGTCGAAGTACCGGCGGAGAATCTCATCGGTGAGGAGGGGAAGGGCTTTCGCTACATTCTCTCCGGCATGAACGCCGAGCGCATCCTGATCGCGTCAGAATGCGTGGGCGATGCCAAGTGGTTCATCGACAAGGCCAGTAACTATGCGAAGGAGCGCCACGTCTTCGGCCGTCCCATCGGCCAGAACCAGGGTGTGCAGTTTCCCATCGCCAAGGCCTATGCCAACATGCGCGCTGCCGAATTGATGGTGAACGAGGCGCTGAGGAAATATGAGACCGGCGAGGATTGCGGTGCCGAGGCCAACATGGCCAAGATGCTGGCGGCCGATGCCTCATTCGAGGCGGCCAATGCGGCGATCCAGACCCACGGCGGCTTCGGTTTCGCCGAGGAGTTCGACATCGAACGCAAGTTCCGCGAGACGAGGCTCTATCAGGTGGCGCCGATCTCGACCAATTTGATCCTCTCCTATCTGGCCGAGCATATCCTCGGCCTGCCGCGTTCCTACTGAGATGGCGGGTGCGCTGGAAGGTCTGCTGGTCGTCGCCATCGAGCAGGCGGTGGCCGCGCCCATGTGCACGCTTAGACTGGCAGACGCCGGCGCCCGCGTCATCAAGGTGGAGAGGGCCGAAGGCGACACGGCGCGCCACTATGACAAGACCGTCCATGGCGTCTCCGCCTATTTCGCCTGGCTTAACCGCGGCAAGGAGAGCGCGGTGCTCGATCTGAAGGACGAGGCCGATCTCGCCCTGATGCGCCGCATGATCGCGAAGGCCGATGTCTTCGTGCAGAATCTGGCGCCCGGTGCCGCCGCCCGCATGGGGCTCGATGCGGCATCATTGGTGAAGGCGCATTCCCACCTGATCGCCGTCGACATCTGCGGATATGGTCAGGATACGGATTATCGTGAGATGCGGGCCTACGACATGCTGGTGCAGGCCGAAGCAGGCATTTGCACCGTCACCGGATCGCCCGACCAACCCGCCAAGGTCGGCGTGTCGATCGCCGACATCGCCACCGGCATGAATGCCCATGCGCTGATCCTCGAAGCCCTGATCGCCAGAGGCCTGACCGGAGAAGCCCGCGCCATCGAGGTCGCCATGTTCGACTCGATGGCCGACTGGATGAGTGTGCCCTTGCTGCACTGGACTTGCGCGGGCAGGGAGACGGCCCGCCACGGCATGGCCCACGCCGCGATCTATCCCTATGCGCCGTTTCACTGCTGCGACGGCGATGTCATCGTGGCGATCCAGCAGCCAGCCGAGTGGCGGCGCTTCTGTGCCGGCGTCCTCGAACAGCCTGCCATCGCCGAAGACGAACGCTTTGCCACCAACCCCCAGCGCGTCGCCAACCGCATCGCGCTCGCCGCCATCATCAACCAGGTCTTTGGCGCCCTGACCTGTGCCGAGACCATCGCGCGGCTGGAATCACACGCCATCGCCTGGGGGCGGGTGTCGGATGTTCCTTCGGTGGCCGCACATCCGGCCTTGCGTACGCTCGACGTACCAATGCCCGGCGGTGCCTATGCCGCCGTACCGCGTCCCGCCGGAAGGGCCGGCTTCAGCCCCGGACCTGTGCCGGACCTTGGCGAACACACGGACAAGATCAGGGCCGAGTTCGCCTCCTGAGCGCCATTGAGGCCTCTTGCTTTGTTTGATAGTCAGGCATCATGCCCCAGTCGACCCGCAGTGAGTTTCCAGCCCCGGCGCTCAAGGAGCGCCGCAAGCTCCGCGTGCTCGGCACCGAGATCACGCTTCTCGAACAGATCCGCCAGCGCGCCGAGGCCGATCTCGGCTTCGACATTTCTTTCGAGGTGCACGACTTTCTCCATTGCCAGCGCCGTGCGGCCATGGAACCGCAGGCCTATGACATCTACGACCAGTGCTTCCATAACCTCGACATCGTCTGGTTCTGGGGCTCGCTGCAGCCGATTGACACGGGCCGTATCGGCGACTGGGAACGCATCAGCGGCCTGACGCGCGAGGGCGGTATCAACAAATATGCCTGGCGCGGCCACGGCGACGCTCCGGTAAAGAAGCTCTTCGTGCAGCCCGGCCAATTCCTGGGGCCGGAGCCGTCGCGCCACATCAGCATGCTGCCAACGGTCCACAATCTCGATTCCTTCAGCTACGACACGCGCCTCTTCGGCCGCCGCGACGGCCAGCGCGAAAGCTGGGCCATGCTGCTCGATCCGCGGGCCCGTGGCCGTATCGCCCTGGTGGATGAGCCGGCCATCGGCATCTTCGACGTGGCGCTGGCTGCCGAAGCCGCAGGCGAACTGCAGTTCTCCGACATCGGCAACATGACGGTGGCCGAAGTCGACGCCCTCATGTCCTTCCTCAATGACCGCCGCCAGCAGGGCTATTTCCGCGCCGTGTGGCGCAACGCCGAGGAAGTCGCAGGCCTCATCCGGGCTGATCAGCTGTCGGCCCAGAGCATGTGGTCGCCCGTCTATGGCGATCTGGGTGACATGGCGAACGTGGTGGCCGAGGCCAACCCCATCGAAGGCTATCGCGCCTGGCACGGCGGCATGAGCCTCGCCCGGCATCTGAGCGGCGCCGAACTCGACATGGGCTATGAGTATCTGAATTGGTGGCTTTCCGGCTGGCCGGGTGCGGTGATGGCGAGGCAGGGCTACTACATGTCGGTGCTTGACCGGGTACGCGATGCGCTGCCTGCCGCCGAATGGGCCTATTGGTACGAGGGCGCACCTGCGGCGGCGGATCTTCCCGGCCCCGCCGGCAACACGGTCGTGCGCGCCGGTGCACGGCGCGCCGGAGGGTCCTATTGGGAGCGGGCCAACCACATCGCCGTGTGGAACACCGCCATGGATGAGCACAACTATGCGGCCCGCGCCTGGGAGCGCTTCGCCGCAAGGGTCAGAAACGGAGCGGCATCATGAACCGCACTCCCGGCTCGCCCGCGATGCAGAAGCGCTACGAACTCATCACCCGCGTGCTGCGTGCCAACATTCTCTCGGGCCGCCTGCCGGCGGGCTTCGTGCTGCTCGAAGGCCCGATTGCCGAGTTGATGCAGTCGAGCCGCGCGCCGGTGCAGACGGCACTCCGCATTCTGGATGAGGAAGGGCTCGTGCACCGCTTCGCCGGCCGCGGCTTCCTCGTCGGACCCAAGGCGGATGGCATCGAGCCGGTGCGCGGCGACATCCGCGATCTTGATCTCCAGATCGCGGTGGAAATCGACGAGGCGCTGCAAAGCCGCGGCACCTGGGAGTTGGTCTATGACCGGGTCGAGGAACAAGTCGCCTCTTGCGTGATCTTCGGCGAATTCCGCATCATCGAAACCGAGCTTGGCGACTATCTCGGGGTGAGCCGCACGGTGGTGCGCGATGTGCTGAGCCGCCTCCACGAGCGGGGGCTGATCCGCAAGAACCAGAGCTCCCACTGGATTGCCGGGCCGCTCACGGCCCAGTCGGTGCGCGAGAAATTCGCCGTCCGCGCCATCCTCGAGCCGGCGGCGCTCAGGCTTGCGGCCAGCCACATCGATCACACGGACATCGAGCAGGTGCGCGCCCGGCTCAACGCCGGCGAAGATCTCGACTGGGAACTGCTCGAAGATGCGCTGATGGAGAACTGTATCGCACGTGCACCCAACGCGGAACTGGTGGACCTCATTCGCAACAACCAATTCCTGCTCACCGCCGCAAACCGGGCATTGACCCGCCTGGGGTTGCCGCAGGACACGGTAGCGCTGGGCGAATACCGCACACTGTTCGACCTGTTGTCGCGCCATCTCGTTGATTCGGCAGCAGAGTATCTGGAGAGCCATTTACGGGTGATGGCCGACAAGAGCCTCGCCCGGTTGAAGATCGTGGCCGTGATCAGTCAGAATTCGGCGATCGCACCATATCTGACGCCAAAATAAATGGATATTGAATCCAGACTGCATTTTTTATAGCCAGAACGTTTGGGCAATTGCCCAAACCTTACGCGAAATCCATGTCCGCCTTTTCTTCTTGCATACGTTAGACAATTTTGATTACATTCGAGGCCAAGGTTTTCTGCACTGTGGCATCGCATGAACTGTGGTGTTGAATGGTAGTTTGTGTAGGGGAGGAGTGCTGCGCCTGACATCGGCACCCAAGCCGGGCACGCGGCGAATTAAATGGCAGACGAGAACGCAGTTTTTCGCCTAGACGGCGTCACAAGGTCCTACGGAAACGTTACCGCGTTGCGTAACGTGTCGCTCGCTGTCGCGGGCAACGAATATGTGTCGCTCCTCGGGCCCAGCGGCTCCGGCAAGTCGACGCTTCTCCGCGTCATCGCCGGTTTCGAACCGCCCAATCAGGGCCGGGTCTATTTCCAGGGCCGCGACATCACCAATATCCCCTCCTTCGAGCGCGGCATTGGCTTTGTTTTCCAGAACTTCGCATTGTTCCCGCATCTCAGCGTCTTCGACAATGTCGCCTTCGGGCTGGCCAATGGCGCCCAGCCGGTGGCCAAGGCCGAAATCGACGAGCGCGTGCGCCATGTGATCGACCTCGTCGGCCTGTCGGGGCTCGAAGACCGCGGCGTGAACCAGATTTCGGGCGGCCAGAAGCAGCGCGTCGCGCTCGCCCGCACGCTGGTCATGGCGCCAAAGCTTGTCCTGCTCGATGAACCGTTGGGCGCACTCGATGCCAACCTCCGCCATCGCATGCGCGTCGAACTGCGGGCCATCCGTGAGAAACTCGGCGTCACCTTCCTGCATGTGACGGGCAGCGAAACCGAAGCTCTCGCCATGGGCGACCGGGTCGTCGTGCTCGACCGGGGTTCGATTGCGCAATTCGCACCGCCCGCCGATGTCTACGACCACCCTGCGACGCCGAACGTCGCGCACTTCCTCAATCGCTACAACATGTTCGATGGCAGCCTGAAAGATGGTCAGTTTGCCGGTCCCTTCGGGTCCATCCCCATAACCAGGGTGACACCTGCCGACCGGACAACTTACGCCATCCGCTATGACCGCATCCGCGTCATGCCGAAAGGCCAGGGCGCAGCCGGGCCAGCCATCGACGCAAAATTCGTGGCCAGCGAATACCTGGGGTCCTCGGTCATGTACTTCTTCGAAACCGCCGACCGCAAGGTCGTCGAGGTGGAGCATCACCTCAGTCTCGGCGCTCCTGAAACCTACGCGCCCATGCAGCACTACGATCTGTGCTGGAAGGCGGAAGATGCGCTGGTCTTTGGGCAGGGATAGTCGAATATGAGCAACACCGCCGCGGCCGCACCATCGACCAATACCGGGAAATCCAGCAGCTGGTGGCTGATCGCGCCGGGCGCCATCTGGATGGCCCTGTTCCTCGTGGCTCCCATCCTGCTGATTGTCTATGTGTCGTTCTGGACCCAGACGACTTTCAAGATCGAGCCGACCCTGACATTCAAGAGCTGGCAGACATTCTTCGGCTCCGATACCTATATCAACTCCCTGTGGACGACGCTCCGCATCTGGCTCATCGTCCTCGTCACCACCTTCGTCATCGGCTATCCGACCGCACTCTTCGTCGGCCTGTTCGTCAAGAACAAGACCTTGTCGACCGTGCTCTTGGTCATCTGCGTCATTCCATTCTGGACGTCCTTCCTCATCCGCGTGCTGGCCTGGCGGCCAATGCTCGGCAAGGAAGGCGCCATCAACATCATCCTCATGAAGCTCGGCATCATCCAGCAGCCCATCGAGGCGCTGCTGTTTACGGAACTCTCCGTCGTCATCGGCATGACCCAGATCTACGTGGTGTTCATGGTCGGTCCCATTGCCTTCATGCTCGGCCGCATCGATCCCAACATCATCGAAGCCGCGCGCGATCTGGGTGCGGACTTCTGGCGCATCTTCAGAAAGATCATCTTCCCCCTCAGCCTGCCGGGCGTCGTGGTGGGTGGCATCTTCGTCAGCGTCATGGTGCTGGGCGAGTTCGCGACGGCGGCTGCACTCTCGGGCCGCAAGGTGAATCTGCTGGGCAACATCATCGTGACACAGGTGGGCTCGCTGAAATGGGCCATGGCCTCCGTCGTCGGTGTGATTCTGACCGTTGTCATGGGGTTGGTCATCGCCGGCTTCCTGCGCATCGTCGACCTCAAGCGGGAGCTCTGAGCCATGGAATCCCGCGTTCTCAAGCCGATCCTCGCCGTCTACACGCTGCTCTTCATCCTGTTCCTCTACGGGCCGTTCTTCGTGCTGGCCATCCTGTCATTCCAGCAGGGGCCGGAGGGCGGGCCGCAATTCCCCATCATCGAGTGGTCAACTTACTGGTACCGCCATATCTTCGGGCTGACGCCGCCGTCCCGCGTCGCGCCGCTGCCGCTTGGCGGAGCCCTGTTCCGCTCGCTCACCCTCGCCTTCATGACCATGGTCACATCGACCGTGCTGGGCGTGATGTCAGCCCAGGCCTTCCGCCGCCGCTTCAGGGGCTCTGGCGTGGTCTTCTATCTCATCGTGCTTGGCATGATGGTGCCGGGCGTGCTGACGGGTCTTGGCATGTCGCTGCTCGCCAACAACATCCTCGGCATCGAGCGCCACTGGTGGAGCACTGCCTTTGTGACGCATGTCGTCTATACCTTCCCCTTCGCATTCCTGGTGATGCTGGCGATCCTCAACCGCTTCGACTCCTCGGTGGAAGAGGCGGCCTGGTCGCTGGGCGTGTCGCCATGGCGTACCTTCCGGAAAGTGACGTTCCCGCTGATCTTCCCGGGCGTGCTGTCGGCCATGCTGTTCGCCTTCACGCTCTCCTATGACGAATTCTCCCGCACGCTGTTTGCGAGCGGGCGCGACCAGACCCTGCCGCTTGCCATCTACGGCACTTTCTCGGTGGAAATTCACCCCAACGTCTTTGCCTTCGGCGTGTTGACCACGGTGTTCTCCTTCGCGCTGCTCGCCGTCTACGCCATCCTCATGACCATGAGCGTCCAGCGCGCCAAGAAGATGGCACTGCAAGAGGAGATCGCATGAAGAACGCGATTGTCACGGGCGCGGGATCTGGCATCGGCCGGGCGATCGCCACGCGGCTCGCTCACGACGGCTACAACGTCATCGTCAATGACTTCCGCGCCGAAGCGGCGGATGCCGTGGCCAAGGAGATCGGTGGCAATGTGACGCCGATCGTTGGCGACGTCTCCAAGGAAGTCGATGTCGCCAAGATCGTGGCCGCGTGCCGTTCTGCGTTTGGCGACTGCACCCATCTCGTCAACAACGCCGGCCATGTGCACCAGTCGCGCTTCGTGGATCTCGAACCCGCCGATTTCGACCGCATGTTCGCGGTCCACACGCGCGGCACCTACCTGATGATGCGCGCCGTGATGCCCGCCATGCTGGCAAAGAACCAGGGCGTCATCGTCAACATCGCCTCGCAACTGGGCCAGATCGGTGGTGTCGAACTCGTCCATTATTCCGGCGCAAAGTCCGCTATCATTGGCATGACCAAGGCGCTGGCCCGCGAGGTGAGTGCGTCCGGCGTACGAGTCAACGCGGTTGCACCGGGGCCCATCAACACGCCGCTGGTGATGGCGCTCTCCGACGAATGGCGCAAGACGAAGGCGGCGGAATTGCCGCTCGGCCGTTTTGGCGAGCCGGAAGAAGTGGCCGCCGCCGTGGCCTTCCTGTGTTCGCCCGACGCCTCGCTGTTCATCGGCCAGACCATCGGACCTAACTCGGGAGACGTGATGCTATGACAGAGACCGTTCTCATCACCGGCGCCGGCATCGGTATCGGCCGCGCCACGGCCAAGGCCTTCGGCAAGCTCGGCCATCATGTGGTTGTCACCGACATTCTCGAAAAGGAAGGCAACGACGTCGCCGGCGAGATCACCACGGCCGGCGGTTCTGCTGAGTTCATGAAGCTGGATGTGCGCTCCTCCGAACAGGCCGATGCCGTCGTCGCTGCCATCGAGAACAAACATGGCGCAATCGGCACCATCGTCGCCAATGCCGGTATTGCCCACAAGGTGCCGCTGTCGCAGCTCACTGACGAGAAGTGGGACTTGACATTCGACATCGATCTGAAGGGCATCTTCCGCGTGGTGCGCGCCGCTGCACCCGCCATGAAGGCCAAGAAGAAGGGTGCCATCGTTTGCGTCTCGTCGATCATGGGCGTCGCCTATGGCTGGGACGAGCATGTGCACTATTCGTCTGCCAAGGCGGGTGTGGTTGGTCTGGTGCGTGGTCTCGGCGTCGAACTGGCGCGCGACGGCATCCGCGTCAACGGCATTGCCCCCGGCTACATCCGCACCGCGCAGTTGCTCTCGAAGGAGCATTCGCTGGGGCCGGAGGCCGACAAGGCTGGAGACTTTATCCCTATGGGCCGCATTGGCGAGCCCGAGGACATTGCAGACGTGATTGTGTTTCTGGCATCCAACGCCGCTCGCTACATGACCGGGCAAGTGGTGGTGGTCGATGGCGGTCTTCTTGTCGGACGGTACTGACACGACGATCCGCCGTTCAATACGGCATGAACAACGGAGGAAGTGGACATGAGCATTGACAATATCCGCAAGTTCCACCTGTCCCGCCGCAAGCTCCTTCAGGGTGCTGCGGGGACGGCGGCTTTCGCGGCAACCAGCGGCCTGATCTATCCGGGTTCGCAGCAGGCCTTCGCCCAAAGCCTGGGCGACCAGGAACTTCGCACGGTCGGCCTGTCGGTCACGGTGCAGGAGCGCATCCTGAATGACTTCAAGGAAAAGTCTGGTGTCAAGGCGGTGTCGGGCAAGGCCGACATCTTCCCCAACACGCAGACCGAACTGCTCTCGGGCTCGACCGCCTATGACTGCTGGGAAACCATCGGCGAGCGCCTGCCGGCCGTGATTGCCACCGAGAAGATCCAGTCGATCCCGACCTCGGCCATGAAGAACTGGGGCAACATCCGCGATACCTTCACCAAGGTGAACCCGAAGTGGGAGAAGCGGGCCCAGATCGTCGGCCAGATCTGGAAGGACGACGCCCAGACCGAGCTGTGGATGGTGCCCACCGTCTACAACTACGACTCGATCGGTTACCGTCCCGACCTCGTGCCGGCTGAAGAAGCCTCGACCTGGACCGCGCTGTTCGATCCCAAGTTCAAGGGCAAGACCGGCCTCAACGTCGACCCGCTGATCGCCTTCGGCCAGGCCGTCATCGCCATGAACGCCATGGGCATGCTGGAAGTGCCGAACCCGGGCAACCCGGACCAGGCCGCCATCGATGAGGCCTCGAAGTTCCTGATCTCCAAGAAGAAGGATGGTCAGTTCCGCGCGCTCTGGGGCGACTTCGGCGAACTCGTGAACCTTCTGGCCTCGGGCGAAATGATCCTCGCCGACGCCTGGCAGCCGGCCGTCATGGCGGTGAAGGCGCAAGGCGTGCAGTGCTCTTACGCCACGGTCCGCGAAGGCTATCGTGCCTGGGCCATCGGCAACTCGGCCATCACCGGCACGCCGAACATGGATGCGGTCATCGCCTACTGCGACTACTGGCTATCGGGTCCGCCGGCCATCACCGTGTCGGAGCAGGGCTATTACTCGCCGACGACCAACATCAAGGATGTCATGCCGGCCGACAAGTATGCCTTCTGGTATGAGGGCAAGCCCTGGGTCGGCGCCGAAGACCGCGGCATCAAGGAAGGCGATCTCCGCGATGGCGGCTCGCTCGAAACCCGCGCGGCCAACGTCGCCTACTGGCACCAGTGGCCGGATGAGTATGACTATCTCATCCAGAAGTGGGACGAGTTCCTCTCGGCCTGATGTCTCAATGCTGGCCGGGGCGTTTGCCGCCCCGGCCGGTCTCAAGTCTTTCCAGAAGGTTTCCTCGCGCGTGGCCTACGATCTGCAGCTCTCCCACGTCGGCAAAGTCTATGACAACGGCACCGCCGCCGTGATCGACTTCAACCTCGATGTGGACAAGGGCGAGTTCATCGCCTTCCTCGGCCCTTCGGGCTGCGGCAAGACGACGACATTGCGCATGATCGCCGGCTTCGAAAGCATCAGTTCCGGCGACATCAATATCCGCGGCAAGCGCATCAACGATCTGCTGCCGGAGCATCGCCCGACCTCGATGATCTTCCAGAATTACGCGCTGTTCCCGCACATGACAGTGCGCGACAATGTCGGCTTCGGTCTCGACGTGAAGGGCATGCCCGCCGCCGAACGCGACCAGAAAGTCACCCGTATCCTCGAAACGCTCGACCTGATGCCGGTCGCCAATGTCAGGCCCGACCGTCTCTCCGGCGGCCAGCGTCAGCGTATCGCGCTTGCCCGTTCGCTCGTCGTCGAGCCTGACATCCTGTTGCTCGATGAGCCGCTGGGCGCGCTGGACGCGAACTTGCGTAAGTCCATTCAGAATGAACTGAAGCTGCTGCAGCGCAGCCTCGGCATCACTTTCGTGTTCGTCACCCACGCCCAGTCTGAAGCCTTGGCCTTGTCGGATCGTATCGTGGTGATGAACCAGGGCAAGGTCGAACAGATCAGCCCGCCCTACGAACTCTACACCCGCCCCAAGAGCCTGTTCGTCGCGCAGTTCATTGGCCGCAACACGCTGGTGCCGGGTATCGTCAAGCAGGCTGGTGCCCATGAGACGTCGGTCGAAACGGCGTTCGGTGTCTTGGCCGGCTCGCCGAGCCAGGACGTGAAGGCGGGTGAAAAGGTGAGCCTCGTGCTGCCTGCCGAAGCCATGGACGTGGTGCTGGACTCAGTGCCCGAAGCGCAGCTCCGTGAGAACTACGGTGTCTGTTTTATCCCCGTCACCATTTCCGCCTTCCAGCAGATTGGCCATCTCGTGCACATGACGGTGGATCTGCCAAACGGCCAGTCCATGGCCATCGAAGGCCACACCGACAAATACGGCGGACGCTTTTCTGCCGGTGACAAGGCCAAGGTCGCCTGGAAATCAACGGGCGCGACCGTCATTTCTCACTAGGGGCAAACGCCATGCGGACCAAGACCGCCACCGAACTCGCCAGGGCCCTGCGCAAGGGCAAGGCCGATCCCGTCACCGTTGCGGAAGAAGTCTTCGACCGCATTGCGGCCTCCGGCGATCCCGCCATCTTCATCGAGACACTGAAGCCCCGCGCCATGGCGGAGGCCAAGGCGGCGAGGAAGCGCCTGAAGGCCGGCGATCCGGCAAGCCTGCTCGACGGCGTGCCGGTCGCCTGGAAGGACCTGTTCGATCTCGAAGGCCGCGTCACCACGGCCGGTTCCATCGTGCTCAAGTCCGATCCGCCGGCGAAGAGGGATGCGGCCCTCGTCGCGGCTGGCAGGACCGGCGGCATGGTGAATGTCGGCACGCTGAACATGACCGAATTCGCCTATTCCGGCATTGGCCTCAATCCGCATTACGGAACGCCGCGCAATCCCAACGATCCGAAACTGCATCGCTCGCCGGGCGGCTCATCATCGGCATCCGGTGTCGCAGTCGCCGCCGGCATCGTTCCCATCGCCATCGGCACCGACACCGGCGGCTCGATCCGCATCCCCGCATCGTTCAATGGCGTGGTGGGCTACAAGTCGTCGACTGGTCACTACCCGATGGGTGGTGTCTTTCCGCTGTCGAAGACCCTCGACACGCTGGGGCCGCTGGCACAGACGGTGGAAGACTGTGTGCTGGTGGATGCAGTCTTCCGTGGACTGAAGAAACCGAAGATCAAATCACGGGAGGCCGAGGACCTCGAGATCATCGTGCCGGAAACCGTCGTGCTCGATGGCTGCGAAGAGTCTGTGATGACCAATTTCGAAGCATCGCTCGCCAGGCTGCGCAAAGCCGGCGCCAAGATCCGCCGCAAGAAGATGCCGCTGATGCAGGAGATCATGGACCTCATCGCGGCGCGCGGCCATCTCCTCGGTGCTGAGGCGCTCACCGTGCATTGGAACCGCGTCAAGGGCGCGGATGCCAAGCGCATGGATGCCCGCGTCGTCAGCCGCATCCTGCAGGCCGACAAGATGACCGCCGTCGATCTCGTGGTATTCATGGAAGAGCGCAAGCGCCTGATCGCCGCCGCCAATGCCTTCGTCGGCGATGCGGTCTTGGCCTTCCCGACCACGCCGCACGTGGCCATGCCGATTGCGCCGCTGGAAGAAAGTCACGAGGTCTTCTTCCGCAACAACGCCAAGACGCTGCGCAACACCATGCTGGGGAATTTCCTCGACGTCTGCGGCGTGTCGATTCCCAATGGCAGGGACCGCGACGGAATGCCCACCGGCTTTCTGTTCTCGGCCCCGCATGGGCGGGACAGTGAGGTCCTGTCCATTGCCTTGGGCGCTGAAGAACTCATCAAGGGGTAATGATGGCCGACGTTTACAAGCGACTGTTTTCGCCGTTCAAGCTGGGAAGTCAGACGATCAAGAACCGCATCGCCATGGCGCCGCTGACGCGCCAGATGGCCCATGCCGATGGGACGCCCACGGATGAAATGGCGGCCTATTACGGCCGTCGCGCCCGGGGTGGTCTCGGCCTCATCATCACCGAAGGCACCTATGAGGACAATCGCCTGGGCTGCCGCGCCTACCTCTCGCAGCCGGGCATCGTAACGGCGAAGCATGTGAAGGCCTGGAAGAAGGTCGCCGATGCCGTGCATGCCCATGACTGCAAGATCATCATGCAGTTGATGCACGGTGGCAGGGTCAGCGACCCGCGGGTGCTCGGCGGCAAGGCCCCGGTCAGCGCCTCCGCCACCCAGAGCCCCGGCTGGACGCTCTATACCGACACGGATTACGAGAAGAAGATCCGCAACATCGACGGCAAATGGCCGAAGGTGACATTCGGCCAGGCCCGCGCGCTGACGGTGAAGGAAATCCACACCGTCGCCGATGGCTTCGCCGAGGGCGCGGCCCGTGCTGTGGAAGCCGGTTTCGACGGCGTCGAGATCCACGGCGCCAACGGCTATCTGCTCTGGCAGTTCATCAATCCCAAGACCAATCTGCGCACCGATGAATTCGGCGGATCGCCGGAAAACAACGTGCGCTTCGCAAGGCTCGTGGGCGAAAAGGTCCGCAAGGCCATCGGCAAGACCAAGATCATCACTCTGCGCATCTCGCAGGATGGCGTCGACGACTTCGTTGGTGCCTGGCCGGGTGGCGTCAAATATGCCGCGGCTGTTGGCAAAGCGCTCAAGGGATCGGCTTACGATGCGCTGCACTGGGCGAGCTTCGATTACACGGACAATCGCGATCCATCCAGCGACACGCCCATGCCGACGGTGATCCGCAAGGCGAGCCGTCTGCCGATGATCGCCAATGGCGGCATTGCCGATGGCGCAGGTGCCGAAGCGGCCCTCAAGAGCGCCGCCGCCGACATGGTCGCCATCGGCCGGCCGATCTTCGCCCACCCGGATTGGGCTTACATCGTGCGCACCGGTCAACCCTATCCGTGGTGCGGCTTCGACCGCAAATACGTGATCCGCCCGCCGCTCGATTACGGCCACGCCTACCCGCTGGGGCTGGCCGATCCCAAGTGGGCCACCGACTGGTAGACCAATCGAAACCCCGCCGCGGGAGCGGCGCGACAAAGGAGAAGGAAAATGGCCAAGAAAAAAATCATGTGTGCCTTCGGCACCGATATTGACTCGGTTGCTGGCTGGATCGGTTCCTATGGCGGCGGAGACTCGCCGTCTGACATCCAACGCGGCATCTTCGCCACCGAAGTGGGCGTGCCCCGCCTGCTGCGCCTGTTCAAGAAGTATGATCTCAAGACGACCTTCTTCATCCCCGGCCATTCCCTCGAGACCTTCCCGAAGGAAATGGACATGATCGTCAAGGATGGTCACGAGGTCGGCGCGCACGGCTATCTCCATGAAAACCCGGTCGCCATGACGCCGACACAGGAAGAAGACGTGCTGGTGAAGTCAATCGATCTCATCAAGAAGCTCACCGGCGAAGCGCCGCGCGGCTATGTGGCGCCGTGGTGGGAAATGTCGAATGCCACTGCCGCGCTGCTGCTCAAGCATGGCTTCAAGTACGACCACAGCCAGGGTTATCGCGACTTCCAGCCTTTCTATGCCCGCGTCGGCGACAGCTGGAACACCATCGATTATTCGAAGTCCGCCAAGGACTGGATGCACCCGCTCAAGCACGGCAAGGAGATCGACCTCGTCGATGTCGCCGCCAACTGGTATGTCGACGACCTGCCGCCGATGATGTTCATGAAGAAGGCGCCGAACAGCCACGGCTTCGTCAATCCGCGCGACATCGAGGAGATGTGGCGCGACCAGTTCGACTGGGT
The DNA here is from genome assembly GCA_964510815.1 of uncultured Aestuariivirga sp. Lineage (GTDB taxonomy): Bacteria > Pseudomonadota > Alphaproteobacteria > Rhizobiales > Aestuariivirgaceae > Aestuariivirga. The sequence continues at coordinate 30,666 of CAZECZ010000007.1, read as the reverse complement.
CTATCGCGAGATGGACTACGCCGTCTTCGCCTTTACCATCCATCCCGACGTGTCGGGCCGCCCGCAGGTGCTGCTGATGCTGGAACGCCTGATCGAACACATCAGCCGTCACTCAGGCGTCGAGTGGATGACCTTCGAGGACATTGCAGCCGACTTCCGCAAGAAGTATCCTTTCGACAGCGGCAAGCGCCCGCCGGTGATCTGACGCATTGAAGATGCGCGGGCGGCATACCACATGCCGCCCGTATCATTTGTGAGACGCTCCCCATGTGTTCTGCCTGCGGATTTCCGGCCGCCCCCGGTCACTGGACCGAAGCCGGTGCCCCCACCGCCCATGACCGGCTGCGCGCCAAGTTCCGCCGCGCCGAGGTGCTGCAGAACGTCTTGCCGGCCTATGGATTGAAGGTGTTCGAGGGCGGCGCCATTCCCGGCATCCAGCTCTCCACCATGACCGGCGCGCAGGCCATCGTCCGCGATCTCGACGAGGTCTGGGCGATGGCGGAGAAGGTGAGCGGCGGCCCCGTCGATCCGCTCGATCCGCGCTTCATCGGCGAAGAATGACGGGGGCGCCAGAGGGCCGCGTCCGGCTCACGGTGTTGGGCGGTTATCTGGGCTCCGGCAAGACGACGTGGCTTCGCCATCAGCTCCACGAGGGCCGATTCAAGGGCGCCCATGTCATCGTCAACGAGGCGGCGGAAACACCGGTCGATGATGCGCTGCTGGGTCAGTCGTCGAAGCTCACCGTGCTCTCCGGCGGTTGCGTCTGCTGCACGGCCAAGGCGGAACTGGTGGCACTGCTGCGCCAGCTCTGCGACGAGAAGAGCAGTGGCAAGGCGCTGGACCAGATCGTGCTGGAAACGAGCGGTCTCGCCGATCCCGGCCCCATCGTCGAGGCCATCAAGACCGATCCCGTCCTCGTCTATCATATCGTGGTGAGCGACATCGTCGTCGTGGTCGACGCGCTGCATGCGCTGGCCCAATTGAAGAGCGAACCCTTGGGCCGCAAACAGATCGAGACGGCGGACCGCTTGATCGTCACCAAGATCGATGAGGCGGGGGAGGGCGCGCTGAAAACGCTTCTGGCGACTCTCCAGCTTCTCAACCCCGGCGCAAGAATCTCCGGTGCGGCCAAGGGCGTGGAACAGCCACTGCCGGACTTCGCCGGTGTGGCACCCGAAGTGCTCCCTGATCTGTCGGGGGAAGCACCGAAGGCGCCCATCACCCCGACGCGGCTCTATATCGACGATACGATCGACTGGACGGCCTTCACTGTCTGGCTCTCTGCCCTGCTGCATGCTCGCGGCAGCGACATCGTACGTGTCAAGGGCGTGGTGCGGACCCCGGCCGGCCGCCTGCTGTTGCAGACGGTCCGCAAGGTCGTGCAATCACCGGAAATTCTTCCTGAGCAGGGCGACACCCGCGAGGACAACATGATCGTCGTGATCGGCCGCGGCTACACGTCCGGCCAGCTGAAGCGCTCGCTCAAGTATTTCGCGGGACGCTGACTCTCTCCATGGCCGGGCTTGACCCGGCCATCCATGGGTCAGCCTGTAGTCTGGATGGCCGCCTCGAGGGCGGCCATGGAGAGATGGGGTTGGATCATCCCCGCAGCGACGCCCGGCGCTTCTTGGTGGCATCGCGGTCGAGCGCCCACTGATAGCCGTCGTCCGATTCACGCAGCACAACGCCGTAGACGTCATGGGCATGCTCGGCGCTGATGAAGTCGTCCAGCACATCATCCAGCACCTTGTCGGGATCACGGTCGAGCGGATCGCCATAGCCGCCGCCGGACGGCGAGAAGTAAGAGGCCACGTCGCCCGGTTCGACCCTGAGGCCTGAAAACTTCGCATAGTGCTGGGCCACCTTGTCGGGTGCTGCCGCGTTGTAGATCTCGAACTTGCCCACAGCACCTTCCTTGCCGCCGAATACGCCCCAAGGCGCATCCTTGTGGCGGTCGGATTCGTGGGTGACGAAGCCCGGCGTCAGGAAGCGCTGCGACTTCACCACGCCCTGGCCGCCGCGGAACTTGCCGGCCCCCGGAAACACATCGCTGCGGCATTCGTAGCGGTCGCAGATCAGTGGAATGTGCATGCCGAGGTCTTCCAGTGGATTGTTGCGCGTGTTGCGCATCAATTCTTCCACCGTGTCGGGCCCGTCGGAGTTGGGCCTGCCGCCCATCGCCGCTTCATTCACCTCGAGGAACACCCAGTAATCGCCGCTGGGGCGCACGCCCGAGAAGGCCGCAAACGACAGCGTGGCGGAATTGCCCGCCGTGCAGCGATCCGGCACCACGGGTGCGAGCGCCTTGATGATGAGATCGACGACACGCTGGATCTGGCAGAACCGCGCTTCCGCCGCCACCGGCGCGATCGGATTGAAGATCGAACCTTCGGGTGCCACCACCTTCACCGGGCGGAACGAGCCTTCATTCTGCGGAATGTGCTCGCTGTGCGTATAGGTATCGAGCAGCAGGGCGCGGAAGGCGAAGAAGCAGGCCACTTTGGTTGAGCCCTCGAACGGCACGTTGAAGGCAGTCGGCGACTGCGGGGCCGAGCCCGTGAGGTCGACCTCCACGCCATCGCCCTTCACCCGCACGGTCACCTTGACGGGGAGTGTCTTGTCGCGGTTGCGGCCGTCGTCATCAAGGAATCCTTCGGCCACATATTCGCCGTCCGGAATCTTTTCGATCTCGCGGCGAAGCATGCGCTCGGTATAATCCATGAGCTGCTCGGTCGCCTGCAGCACCGTCTCCTTGCCATAGGTGGCAAGAAGCTCCTGGAAGCGCTTGACGCCCAGTTCGGCAGAGGCAATCTGCGCCTCGAGGTCGCCCATCACGAGGCTCGGAACGCGCGTGTTGTCGCGAATGTAGTTCCACACATTCTCGTTGCGCACCCCAGCCTCGGAGAGCTTCAGCGCATTCATCAGCATGCCCTCGGCGAAAACGTCCGGCACGTCGATGATGAGGCCCGGCGTGGCGGCGCCGATGTCGACATGGTGCGCCGTGTTGGCCGAGAAGCCGACGAGCTCACCCTTGAAGAACACCGGCATGACGACGGCGATGTCGGGCGAGTGGCTGGCGCCGAAATAGGGATGATTGTGCAGCACGCAGTCGCCGGGCTTCCAGTCCTTGAGGCCGATGCGCTTCTCGATGCCACGCAGGTAACCGGGAAGCGAGCCGATGTGCATGGGCGTCGAGTCGGATTCGCACAGCGTATTGTATCTCGTGTCGAACAGGCCGGCACCGAGGTCCTGGCTCTCGCGGATGATCGAGGAATAAGACATGCGGTAGAGCACATTGCCCATCTGCTCGGCGATAGCGTGCAACGCGCCGCCGATCACCTGCAGCGAGATGGGGTCGAGCGGCTTCACCTTGCCCTTCTTCGCGGCGGGCTTTTTGGCAGCTTTCTTGGCAGGCTTCTTGGCGGGGGTCGCTTTGCGGGCCATGGTCCTGTTCTCCCTCAGCGCTTGGCAATGCGGATGTCGCCGTGGGCCAGCACATGGGCGCTGTAGGACGGCGGAACGAGTGTCGTCGAATTGTGCTGCACGATGAGCGCCGGGCCGGTGATCGTGTCGCCGGCCAGCAACTTCCCGCGGTCGAAGCGCGGTGTTGCCACGCTCTTTCCATCATCGAAGATGGTGGGGCGGGTGTAGAGCTTGGCCGCCGCCGGGTTCTTGCGATTGCCCTTTCGGAGGACTGGCAGCTTCAGCGTTTCGACGGCCGCGGAACCGACCACGCGCAGCGTGATGATCTCCACCGGCTGATCTTCGAAGGCGTGGCCGTAGACTTGGCGGTGATGATCGTAGAAACTCTTGATCACCGTGCCGACATTTTTCTTCGACAGCGGCTGCTGCGGCATCGCGGCCCGCAGCTCGAAGCCCTGGCCCACATAGCGGCACTCGGCGATGGCGGTGAAGCGATGCTTGGAGGCCGGGATGCCGTCGGCGAGGAGTTGCTGGCGGGCTTGCGCCTTCAGCTCTTCGATGATGCGGTTGGCGTCCTTGAATTCGGCATCGGTGGCGCGGTTGGCGATCAGCAGCACCGAGCGCGTGAACTCGTACTGGAGATCGGTGATGAGCAGGCCCATGGCGGCGGTGATGCCGGGGTGGAGCGGCGCCACCACATCCTTGGCGAAGATCATTTCCGCCAGCGCCACCGCATGCAACGGACCCGCACCGCCGAAGCCCATCAGCGAGAAGTTGCGGGGATCGATGCCCTTGGCCACGGAATTGCCGTTGATCGCCAGCGCCATGTTGTTGTTGATGACTTTGAGGATGCCGAGTGCGGCATCTGTGACCGAGAGTCCCAGCGGCTTGGCAATGTGCTCTTCGATGGCCTTGTGGGAGAGTTTCGCGTCGATGGTGAGGTCGCCGCCGAGGAAGTGCTCGGGGTCGAGACGGCCCAGCACCACCTGTGCATCGGTGACGGCGGGCTCGGTGCCGCCCTTGTCGTAGCAGGCGGGTCCAGGATCCGCACCGGCCGAGCGCGGCCCCACGCGGAAGGCGCCACCCGGATCGATATAGGCGATGGAGCCGCCGCCGGCACCGATGGCGTCGATGTCGATCATCGGCACCAGAACGGGCAGCGAGGCCACTTCCGTATCGCGCGGATTCTTGATGCGAAGCTCGCCGTTCTGGATGACGGAAATGTCGGCCGACGTGCCGCCGATGTCGATAGTGATGACATTCTTGGTCTTGCACGCCTCGCCCGTCCAGCGCCCGGCGATGACGCCGCCGGCCGGACCCGACAGCAGCAGGCCCACGGGGCGTTGCGACGAGTTTTCGATGGTCGAAATACCGCCGTTCGACTGCATGATGCGCACCGTGGCGGTGACACCATTGTCGCGCAGCCGGTCTTCGAGGCGGCGGAGATAAAGTGCCGTCTTGGGACCGATGTAGGCGTTCATCGCGGCGGTGGAGAAACGTTCATATTCGCGGATGACGTTCACCACCTCGGAGGAACAGCAGATATAGGCATCCGGCATGACCTCCTTGACGATCTCCTTGGCGCGCGCCTCATGCGCATTGTTGAGGAAAGAGAACAGGAAGCAGATGATGACAGAATGAAGCCCGCGCTTCTTGAACAGTTCGGCGGCCTCGCGCACCTGCGCTTCGTCGAGCGGTGTTTCGATGTCGCCGAGCGGCGGCATGATGCGCTCATCCACCACGATGCGGTTGCGGCGCTTGACCAGCGGCTTCGACTGCCACGGCACATCGAATTGCAGCGAGAAGTTATGGGGCCGCTTGTGGCGCGCCATGTGGAGAATGTCGCGGAAGCCGCGGGTGGTGATCATGCCGACTTCGGCGCCCTTGCGCTCGATCACCATGTTGGTGGCCACCGTCGTGCCGTGGAACACCATGTCGATGTCGGAAGGCTTGACGCCCGCAAGCCGTGCCACTTCGACCACGCCCTTGACCACGCCGAGCGACTGGTCTGCCGGTGTCGAAGCCACCTTGTGCACGAAGATCGACTGGCCGCCCCGGCCTCCGGTCTTTTCCAGCACGATGTCGGTGAAGGTTCCTCCGACGTCCACACCCACTCGGATCATTCCGGCCTCCTCAGAAATGTATGTTGCATACTCTGAGGCAGATTATGGGAGAGTCAAGTCATCACGTCATGCATTTTTGGCCAGGGTGCCCGCGCGCTTCCGTTCGGCGCGCGCAAGGCTGATGAAATTGCGCAGCGCCGGGCTCTGGTTGGCCCGGTTCCAGCACAGGATCGTTTCGAGCCGGATGGTGCAGTCCTTGACCGGCTTGAATGCCACGCCCTCCGGGCGGAACCGGCGGATACTGTCGGCGTAGAGCGACACGCCGAGCCCTCCGGCCACGAGACCGAGGATACCGAGTGCATTCGAGGGCTCATGGGCAACCCGCATCGTAAGACCCGCCGCGCTGAACTGATCGGCGATGAGGAGACGGAAGAAATCCCATTGGTCCGGGCTGCCGAGGATCAGCTTCTCGCCGGCGAGGTCGGCGAGCGTCACGGAGGACTGCCTTGCCAACTTGTGTGCGTCCGGAATGAGCGCCACCAGCGGCTCGGACGCGACTGTCACCTGGTCGAATTGCGGATTCCGAAACGGCCCAAGCATCAGCCCCGCATCGATGTCGCCGCGCGAAATGGCGAGCTTCTGCGCCTGGGTGCGAAGGTAGCGGAGCTCCAATGCCACGCCGGGAAACTGCGCCGCAAAATCGCGGACCGCACGGGGCATGACCTCGGTGGCCGCGAACGACATGTAGGCGAGGCGCAGGCGGCCGGTTTTGCCTTCCGCGGCCGTGCGCGCCACGTCGGCGGCGCGCGCCAATGCCTGCATTGCCGGCGCGACCTCCTCGTAGAAGACGCGGCCCGCTTCGGTCAGCACCACCTCGCGCGTGGTGCGGAAGATGAGCTGGTAGCCAAGCTCGTCTTCCAGGCCCTGGATGCGGCGGCTCAGCGCCGATTGGTCGATGAACAGGCGCTCGGCCGCCCGCCGGAAGCTCAGTTCCTCGGCAATCGCCATGAAGGCCTGCAGGTCGCGGGAATTCATCGGACCCATCAGCGTCTCCGATTCCGGTTTCGACCCAACAGGATAGCGATTAATGCGTTTTTCGCATCAATATTTTTCCAGTCGGCAATGGCTTTTGTGCACAGAACGGCATTCAATGGTTGCCAGAACAGGAGCCAGCCCCATGACCCTCAACATTGCCGATCTCGACAAGATCCTGCAGCAGGCCTTCGACGAGAGTACCAGGATCTACAAGGAGCGCGGTTTCCAGCGCCGCATCGGTTTCGGCAAGAAGCCGGCGCTGGTCAGCGTCGACCTCGCCAATGCCTGGACACGCCCCGGCAACCCCTTCACCTGCGAGAAAGTGGATGAGGAAATCATTCCGGCGATGCAGAAGCTGCTGCGCGCCTGCCGCGACAATGGCCACGTGGTGGTGCATGTGACGACCGCCTACCAGTCGCCCAACCGCCAGGATCCGCACACCGACATGGGTCTTTGGCATTGCAAGATCCCGATCGAGGCCGTCGACATCAAGGACGAAAACCTGTGGGCGATCGACTCCCGCATCGCCCCCATCGAAGGCGAGTATGTGATGCTGAAGAAGCGCGCCAGTTCCTTCAGCGGAACGCCGCTGGCCGGTTATCTCCGTTCCTGCGGCGTCGACACCATCCTAGTGACGGGCGTAACGGCAACAGCCTGCGTGCGCACCACCATTTGCGACGGTCTGGCGGAAGGGTTCCGCACCATTGCCGTGCGTGAGGCGATCGGCGACCGCGTGCCGGGTGCCGTCGCCTGGAATCTTTATGACATCGACGCCAAGTTCGCCGACGTCGAATCGGTCGACACCTGCGTGGACTATCTCAACTCCGTAAAGGGCTGATCGGTTTCAGTCACCGACTTGAACGGGTTGTACAAAGAAAGAAGGCCGGGACGAACCCGGCCTTTTGAGTTTGGAAGGAAGCCTGTTGATCAGCGCATCGTCGGCATGACGAAGTCGGCGCCGGCACGGATGCCCGTGGGCCAGCGCGACGTGATGGTCTTGAGCTTGGTGTAGAAGCGGATGCCCTCGGGCCCATGCATGTGGTGGTCGCCGAACAGCGACGACTTCCAGCCGCCGAACGAGTGGAACGCCATCGGCACCGGGATCGGCACGTTGATGCCGACCATGCCGACCTGGATCTGGTGGGCGAATTCGCGGGCCGCGTCACCGTCGCGGGTGAAGATCGCGGTGCCGTTGCCGTATTCATGATCGTTGATCATCTTGGCCGCGGCCTCATAGGTGCCGGTCCGCACCACCGAGAGCACGGGGCCGAAGATCTCTTCCTTGTAGATCTTCATGTCCGTCGTCACGTTGTCGAACAGCGTGCCGCCGAGGAAATAGCCGTTCTCGTAGCCCTGGAGCTTGAGCGAGCGGCCGTCGACGACGAGCTTGGCGCCTTCTGCAACACCGGCGTCGATGTAGCCCTTCACCTTCTCGTAATGCTGCTTGGTGACCAGCGGCCCCATCTCTGCTTCGGGATCGGTTCCCGGTGCAACCTTCAGTGCGCGGACCTTCGGCTCCAGCTTCGCCATGAGCGCGTTGGCGGTGTCCTCGCCGATCGGCACGGCCACCGAAATCGCCATGCAGCGTTCGCCGGCCGAGCCGTAGGCGGCTCCCATCAGCGCGTCGACGGCGAGATCCATGTCGGCGTCGGGCATGATGATCATGTGGTTCTTGGCCCCGCCCAGCGCCTGGGCACGCTTGCCGGTACGTGCTGCGGTCTCGTAGATATAGCGGGCGATCGGCGTCGAGCCGACGAAGCTCACGGCCGAAATGTCGGGCGAGTGGAGCAGGGCATCGACCGCTTCCTTGTCGCCGTGGACGACGTTGAACACACCCTCCGGCAGGCCGGCTTCCTCCAGCCACTTGGCCAGCAGCAGCGAGGCAGACGGATCGCGCTCGGACGGCTTGAGGATGAAGCAGTTGCCGGTGGCCAGTGCGACCGGGAACATCCACATCGGTACCATGGCCGGGAAGTTGAAAGGCGTGATGCCGGCGACCACGCCCAACGGCTGGCGCAGCGAATGGCTGTCCACACGGGTGCCGACATTCTCGGTGACCTCGCCCTTGAGGAGCTGCGGGGCGGCCGTGGCGAACTCCACCACTTCCATGCCGCGCTGGATTTCACCCTTGGCGTCGGAGAGCACCTTGCCGTGCTCGGACGTGATGATGGCGGCAAGTTCATCGGCGCGCTCTTCCAGAATGCGCAGGAACTTGTTGAGGATGCGCGCACGCCGGAGCGGCGTGGTCTGCGCCCAGCCGGGGAAGGCCTTCCGGGCGACGGCGATGACCTCGTTCACTTCCGCGGTGGAGGCGAGTGCGACGTTAGCCGACTGTTCGCCGGTGGCGGGATTGAACACGGCAGCGGTGCGGCCCGAACGGCCTTCAACCTGCTTGCCACCGACATGGAACGGAATGGTCTTCATCATGGGATCCTCCTGTTGCGTGGGGCTGCTATGGCATTTCGAATTTCGCACATCAATGATCAGTGTTGCGTTGTAGATGTGCAATAATTAAAGTCGTTCCATGGACTGGGACCGCATCCGCATCTTTCTCGCCGTGGCGCGCGAGGGGCAAATCCTTGGCGCGGCAAGGCATTTGGGCGTCAACCACGCCACGGTGGGGCGCCAGCTCACCGCCCTGGAGGAAGAACTGGGCAGCCAGCTGGTGGAGCGCCAGACCAATGGCTGCGTGCTGACGCCCGCCGGCGAGGTGCTGATGAAAAGCGCGGAGCGGGTGGAATCCGAATTGCTTCAGGCCGGCAGCCGGATTTCCGGCACCACCGAAAGCCTCAACGGCACGGTGCGGGTCGGCGCCCCCGACGGGCTCGGCAATTATTTCCTCTCCCGCACGCTGGGAGCCCTTGCCACCCGGCATCCCGACCTCACCATCCAGCTCGTGCCCTTGCCGCGCACCTTCTCGCTGTCGCGCCGCGAGGCCGACATCGTGGTGACCCTCGACCGCCCGAAGCAGGGCAAGCTCATCATCCGCAAACTGACGGACTACACGCTGAGCATCTACGCGGCAAAGGGCTATGAGGCGAACTACGGCTCAATCGGCAAGCAGGACGATCTCGCCGGCCACCTCTTCGTCACTCATGTGGAGGACTTCGTCTATTCCCGCGCGCTGGACTATGCCGCCGAGCTCGGCAAGCTGATGCACCGCCATTACGAGTGCGGCAGCGTGGTCGCCCAGATGGAGGCGGTGCGTGCCGGCCACGGCATCGGCATCCTGCACGACTACGCAGCGCTGCAGTACCCGGAATTGAAGCGCCTGCTGCCGGAGCTTCGCTTCAAGCGCACCTATTGGCTGATGTCGCATCCCGACACCCACGATACCCGCCGTGTCGTCGAGGTCTATGCCCATATCATCGAGGCCGTGCGCCGGGCGAAGGACCAGTTCGTCGTGGGCTGAACCTACTGCACGGTGCCCCGCGCATCGACTTTCACCGCGCCCAGCACTTCGTCGCCCCGCACGAATACCACCTTGTCGAACAGGTTTGTGACGGGGCAGACGTGATTGGGCGTGATCCGCAGCAGATCGCCCACCTTGGGCTTGTCGTTGAGCCTCGCCGTATCGAGGAAGCCGTGCTCTTCCGACATGTTGTAGACCCGCGCGCCATTGAGCGAATGCACCTCGCCATAGCCTTCGAGGCCGACGAGATCGCTGGTCAGCGCCTTGGAGCCGGCGTCGATCATGGCGCGGTCGCCCGTCGGCGTGCTGACGACCGTCGCCAGCACGGCAAGGGCACAATCCTCGAAACGGGCCGAGCCATGGGCCATCTGCATCCGGTCATTGTAGATGTAAGTGCCGGCGCGATATTCCGTGATATGATCGAGTCCTTCGCCCTTCCACATGTCGGGTGTTCCGCCAGTCGAAGTGACGGGCGTATCGAGCCCCGCTTTAGCCGTAAGTGCGCGGGCCTCGTCGAGAAATGCGGCCATCTCCTCGCGCGCACCATTCTTCGGCAGCGTCATCAGCCCGTTGAAGGTGAGGCCCGCCGTCGCGTCGATCAGCTTGGCGAGGTCGCAGGCCGCCTGCGGGGTCTGCACCCCGTTCCGTGCCGCCCCCGTATCGCACTCGACCAGCACCGCCAAATCGCGGCCCGCATCCTTCGCCGCCAGGGCCAGGTCTTCGAGGACGGCGGCGTTGTCGGCCACCACCTTGATCTCCGTCCGCTTCATCAGGGAGGCCAGCCGCTCCAGCTTGTGGCGGCCCACCACGTTGAAGGTCAGCAGCAGATCGGTGATGCCGCCATCGGCCATCACCTCCGCCTCGCCCAGCTTCTGCACCGTGATGCCCTTGGCCCCGAGGTCGATCTGCGCCTTTGCCAGCCCCACCAGCTTGTGGGTCTTGATGTGCGGCCGGTTGGCGAAGCCCGCCTTGTCGCAGCGCGCCTGCCAGCGCGCGAGATTGCGCGCCACCACGTCGATGTCGATCACCGGTACCGGCGTTTCGAGGTCTTCGATGCGGGAGCCCGCGACTTCGAACTGGAAGTAGTTTAAGAGGTCCATGTCATTTCCCGAGATCTTCGAGGATGGGGCAGTCTGGACGATGGTCGCCGTGACAGCAATCCGCCAGATGCGAAAGGGTGTTACGCAAGGCGCGCAGGTGTTCGATCTTGTCGTCCAGTTCTGCCACATGTGTCATGGCGATGGCTTTCACATCCTTGCTCGGCCGCTTGCGGTCGCTCCACAGCGCCAGCAACGCCTCGATCTGCTCCATGGAGAAGCCGAAATCCCGCGACCGCCGCACGAATCGCAGCCGGTGCACATCCTGGTCCGTGTAGTCGCGGTAGCCATTGCCGGCGCGCCGCGCCTCTGGCAGCAGCCCGACGCTCTCATAGTAGCGGATCATCTTGGCCGAAACGCCCGATGCCGCTGCCGCCTCACCGATATTCATCGAATGACCTCATTTTGGTATTGACCTTACCATGATTGGAAGGTTTATAGAAGGGGTCATCCGATGACAAGCCGAGGAGGCTCCGATGACGCATACCCATGATCACGACCACAGCAACTGCGGCCACGACCACTCCAAGGATCAGGCGACGGACAGCGATCACATGGCGATCGACCCCGTCTGCGGCATGAAGGTCGACCCGCACACCTCGACTCTGAAGGCCGATCACGGCGGCATCACATATTATTTCTGCAATCCCTCCTGCCGCACCAAGTTCATCGCCAACCCGGAGCGCTATCTCGATCCCGAGCAGATCAAGGCGGCGGAGGAGGCCGTGCCCGAAGGCACGATCTACACCTGTCCCATGGACCCGGAGATCCGCCAGGTGGGGCCTGGCACATGCCCCATCTGCGGCATGGCGCTGGAACCGCTGGTGGCAACAGCCGACTCAGGCCCCAACCACGAACTGATCGACATGACCAGGCGGTTCTGGATCGGTCTGGTGCTCACCATTCCGGTCTTCGGCCTCGAAATGGGAAGCCACATCTTCGGCGCCCATGGCTGGATCGATGGCAGGCTCTCGGTGCTCATCCAGTTCCTGTTTGCGACCCCCGTCGTGCTGTGGGCGGGCTGGCCCTTTTTCGTGAGGGGCTACCAGTCGCTCAAGACCCGCAACTTCAACATGTTCACCCTCATCGCCATCGGCACGGGAGTGGCCTATGCCTATTCGCTGGTGGCGGGGTTTGCGCCGCAGATCTTCCCCGCGGCATTCCGCCAGCATGACGGCTCGGTCGCCGTCTATTTCGAGGCCGCCGCCGTCATTACCGTGCTGGTGCTCCTGGGCCAGGTTCTGGAACTGCGGGCGCGCGACAAGACGTCGGGCGCCATCAAGGCACTGCTGGGCCTTGCGCCCAAGACGGCGCGCCGCCTGAAGGATGACGAGACGGACGAAGACATCGACATCGACATGATCGTGCCCGGCGACAAGTTGCGCGTGCGCCCTGGCGAAAAGGTGCCGGTGGATGGCAAGGTGACCGAGGGCCATGTCTCGGTGGATGAATCGATGGTGACCGGCGAATCGCTTCCCGTCACCAAGGAGCCAGGCTCCGAGGTCATCGGCGGTACGTTGAACGCCTCCGGCAGCTTCATCATGGAAGCGGAGAAGGTGGGGCGCGACACCATGCTGGCCCGCATCGTGCAGATGGTGGCCGACGCCCAGCGAAGCCGCGCGCCGATCCAGCGGCTTGCCGACCAGGTGGCAGGCTGGTTCGTGCCCACCGTGGTGGCCGTTGCGGTGCTGGCCTTCATCTCCTGGTCCGTGTTCGGGCCCGAGCCGCGCCTTGCCTATGGCCTCGTCGCTGCGGTCGCCGTTCTGATCATCGCCTGTCCCTGTGCGCTTGGCCTGGCAACCCCCATGTCGATCATGGTCGGCGTCGGCCGCGGCGCCCAGGAAGGAGTCCTGATCCGCGATGCCGAGGCGCTGGAACGCTTCGAGAAGATCGACACGCTGGTGATCGACAAGACCGGCACGCTCACCGAAGGAAAGCCCGCCGTCACGGCCATCGCCACAGCGGAAGGTTTCGAAGAGAACGACATCCTCCGGCTCGCCGCCAGCGTCGAGCAGGCAAGCGAGCATCCTCTTGCTGCTGCTATCGTCAAGGCTGCGAAAGAGCGCGAGCTCAGCCTCGCTCGCGTCATGGGTTTCGATTCGCCCACCGGCAAGGGCGCCATCGGCATGGTGGAGCGCAAACGCATGGTGCTGGGCAACGCCAGGTTCCTCAGTGAACTGAAGATCGACGTGGGGACCCTGGCTGACAAGGCCGAAGAACTCCGCAAGAACGGCGCCACCGCCATTTTCGTCGCCGTCAACGGCAAGGCCGCCGGCGTGATTGCGATTGCCGATCCGGTCAAGGCCACGACCAAGGACGCGCTGGCCGAACTGCGTAACAACAACATCCGCATCGTCATGCTGACCGGCGACAACCGCACCACGGCGGAGGCGATTGCCCGTGAGCTCGGCATCGCCGACGTCGAAGCCGAAGTGCTGCCGGACCAGAAGGCCGAGATCGTCAAGAAACTGAAAGGCGAAGGTCGCATCGTCGCCATGGCGGGTGACGGCGTCAACGACGCGCCGGCTCTGGCCGCCGCCGACATCGGCATCGCCATGGGCACCGGCACGGATGTCGCGATCGAAAGCGCCGGCGTGACCTTGCTGAAGGGCGATCTCATGGGCATCGTCAAGGCGTGGCATCTGTCGCGCGCCACCATGGGCAACATCCGCCAGAACCTGTTCTTCGCCTTCATCTACAATTCGGCCGGCGTGCCGATTGCGGCGGGTGTGCTCTATCCGGTCTTCGGCATCCTGCTGTCGCCGGTCATCGGTGCTGCCGCCATGGCGCTCTCGTCGGTCAGCGTCATCGGCAATGCGCTGAGATTGCGGATGACGAAGCTTTGAGCGTTGCGGACCAGCCACTGCTTCGCTAGCGTCCGCCGCGACACGCAAGCAATCAGGAGCAAACCATGTATCTCGAGAAACTACGGCTGGACGGCAAGGTGGCGGTGGTCACAGGTGGAGGCCAGGGCATCGGTGCTGCCTGTTCGCGCGCGCTTGGCGAAGCGGGCGCCACCGTCATCGTCACCGACCTGCAGAAGGACCGTGTCGACAAGACCGTGGCCGAACTGACCGGTCTGGGCCTCAAGGCCCATGGCATGACACTTGACGTCACCAAGTCGGCCGAGGTCGATCGCCTCGCCGCCGAGGTCAAGAAGGCCCATGGCAGCGTCGATGTTCTCGTCAACAATGCCGGCATCGTGCAGAGCAATGTCAAGGCGGAAGATACCAGCGACGAGCACTGGAAGCGCCACATCGATGTGAACCTCGATGGCGTGTTCTGGTGCTGCCGGGGCTTTGGCCGGTTGATGCTGGAGCAGGGCAAGGGCGCCATCGTCAACATCGGTTCGATCTCGGGATTCATCTCCATGAACCCGCAGCCGCAGGCCTTCTACAATGCGTCGAAGGCGGCGGTGCACCACCTCACCAAGTCGCTGGCCGCCGAATGGGCCAAGCGCGGCGTGCGCGTCAATGCCGTGGCGCCGACCTATATCGAAACGCCGCTCACCGCCTTTGGCATCAAGGAAAACCCCGCGATGTACAAGATGTGGCTCGACATGACGCCCATGGGCCGCGTCGGCCAGCCCGACGAAATCGCCTCCGTGGTGCACTTCCTGTCATCCGATGCCTCGAGCCTGATGACCGGCGCCATCGTCGTGGCCGATGCGGGCTACCTCTGCTGGTAGAAATCAGGACGGCGGGAAGCGCCGTTTCAGGTCGTCGATCTGCTCCTGATTGAGGTAGCGGGTTGGGCGTCCATGCAGGAGGAGATAGAGCCGTGCTGTCTCCTCCAGCTCCTCTATGGCGTCGACGGCCGATTGCAGCGACGTCCCAGCGACGACTGGCCCATGGTTGGCGAGCAGCACGGCGGAATGCTTCGCCGCCATCTTGCCCACGGCCTCGCCCAGCGCCTTGTCGCCCGGTGCGTAGTAGGGAATGAGCGGCAGCCGGCCGACTCGCATCACGTAATAGGCGGTGATCGGCGGCAGCACGTCCTCGTGGTCGATGCCATCAAGACACGACACAGCGACCGAGTGAGTGGAATGCAGATGCACCACAGCGCCGGCCTTGTCGCGCTCGCGGTACATGGCGAGATGGAGGAAACTTTCCTTGGTCGGATCGTCGCCATCGATAAGACGGCCATGGTCGTCGAGCTTGGAGAGCCGCGCCGGATCGAGCCGCCCCAGCGACGAGCCCGTCGGCGTCATCAACCAGCCGTCACTGATCCGTATACTGATGTTTCCGGAGCTGCCGAAGGTCAGGCGGCGCTCGAACATCGAGCGGCCCATTTCACAAATGAACTCGCGCGCCTTGGATTCGATCATGTGAGTGCTTCCAGTGCTTCCATGAAGAAATCGGGTCCACCGAAATTGCCCGATTTCAGCGCCAGCGCATAGCGGGTCTCGCCGACCGAGAGCGTGGCTGGAACGCCCGGCGCGATCTGCGTTCCAATCTCAAGAGCTTCGACGCCAAGCGCCGAGACGACGGCGCCCGAGGTTTCACCGCCTGCGATAACGAAGCGGCGCACGCCGGCGTCGCGAAGACCCCTGGCGATCCGTGCGATGGCGTGTTCGATCATCTCGCCGGCCTTCTCGCGCCCGAATTTCTGCTGCACGGCGGCGACCTTGTCGGGTGCCGCACTGGCATAGATGAGCACGGGTCCTTTCTTGACCTCGCCCTTCGCCCAGGCGATGAGATCGTCCGCCGTCTTGTCGGGGCTCGCGGCCAGCGCTTCCGGATCGATGACGCGCGCCGGATGCTTTGCGGCCATGCGCTCCACCTGGCCGAGGGTCGCGGCGGAACAGCTTCCGGAGAGAACCACGCCCGGACCGCCGACGGATGCCAGCGCCGCCGCGTCGCTCTTATCGCGCAACAGCCGCGACACGCGATAATTGGCGGGGAGCCCGATGGCGATTCCCGATCCCCCGGTGATGAGGGCGAGCGGCGAGGCCGCAGCGCCGATGTTCTCGAGGTCCTTGTCTTCCACCGCATCGGTGATGGCATGGCGCACACCTTGTGCCCGCAGCGCGTTGAACGCATCAGCGATGGCGGGAGCGCCTGCGCGCACCGTCGTATAGGGCACCAGCCCCACCTTGTGTTTCGATTGCCGGCCCAGCACCCGCACGAGATTGGAGTCAGTCATCGGCGTCAGCGGATGATGCCGCATGCTCGAATCGGAGAGCAGTTCGTTGCCGACGAACAGGTGGCCCAGATAGATGGTGCGCTTGTTCTCGGGGAAGGCCGGGCAAGCGATGGTGAAATCGGCGCCCAGCTCGTCGAGCAGCGCATCTGCCACCGGGCCGATGTTGCCCTCGTCGGTCGAATCGAAGGTCGAGCAATACTTGAAGAAGATCTGCTTTGCTCCATTCGCCTTCAGCCACCGGCACGCCTCCAGCGATTGCGCGACCGCGTCGGCGACGGGAATGGTGCGCGATTTGAGCGCCACCACGATGGCGTCCGCCTCGGGCGCTTCGCCCTTCGGCAGGCCGATGGTCTGCACCGTCTTCATGCCGCGCCGCGTCAGGGTGTTGGCGAGATCCGTGGCGCCGGTGAAATCGTCCGCAATGCAGCCGAGGATCATGATCTACACCGCCGCAATCCGCGCGGCCTCATATGGGCCGAGTTCGACGGTGCCGATCTTCTTGGCCGTGGCTCCGGCGAAATGCCCCGCACTCTTCGCAGCTCTCGCGAACGTGCCGTCGCTGATCCGGTGCACCATCGCAGGCCCGGCCATGCCGGCCACCTTCACCTTCTGGGCGTCGGGCGTGAGGTTGGCGAGCCACAGCACAGGTCCGGCCTTGCCGTGATGGGCCAGCGAAACCACCGTCGATGGTGCGCTCGACGTGGATTCGACCAGGCGCGAACCGCTCGCATCCATCAGCCCGGCCAGCACGTGATAGACCGGATAGACCGACGCGTTGGCACCGTCGAACCACGGCTGCTTGTAGTCCGTCTTGCGATAGACGGCCCCTTGCGGGCCGGTGACGGCGCCAAACGCCACCGACTGAACACCGCCACGGGCGGCGGCGGCTGCAAGCCCCAGGTTCCACGCCGCTGCAAACAACCCGCGCTGGCGCGGATCCATGTCGGCCAGGCAGACGCGGCCATTGCCGGGATTGGCAGACACCGCCGCACCATAGGGGTTGTCACGGCAGGGAATGCTCGACGGTCCCCAGTGATAGGGCGCCTTGCCGATCATGGCGCGTGTCGATGCGATGATCGACGGCAGCGACTCCAGTGTCTCCATCACCGAGATGTCGTCGGCCGCATGGACGATGGGGCACACCGTATGGGTGATGAAGTCGAACACGCCCTTGGGCGGGCGCTTGCGGTTGAGTTCGGTGAAATAGGACAACATGCCGCCGCCCACGGTCACGTCCGGGAAGGAGGCGCGCACCGCCGCTGCCATCTCCTCGTAGGCCGGCCCCCAGGGCCTCGGCGTATTTGGCTGGAACGACTTCAGGTCATGCATCTGGGTGATGACGATGGCGTCGGGCTTGAAGTCAGCGACCCGCAGCTCGCTGGCAATCGCGTGCATTTCATCCGTAGCCGGAGCTTTCGCAGGCAGGATGATCTCCAGCGTCGCGGGCACGCCGGTCTTGGCGCGCAATGCCGCGAAGGCTTCGGCCGCATCGGCCTGACCCTTTTCGCGCCCGTCGATCTGGCAGACGAAATGGGCGGGCTTGAGCATCGAGATGGGCTCGATGTTGGCAAGCGCGTGCCGGGCCTCAGCCATCGGCACGCCGATGCCCATGGCGGGTAAGCGGCCCTTGGGGGCACCCACGCTGACCGCAATGCCACCGGAAGACTTCGCAAGCTTCTGCGTCGGCTTTCCTTCGATGGTGACGGTGATCGACTGGTCGAAGGCCTCGCCCTTTTTCAGGGTGTAGGGCCAGGGATCGAGCAGCGAGCACACATAGGTCTTGTAGGAGGCGTCCATCCAGTTGCGGTGGTCCTCCATCTCGAATTTGTTGCCCTCCATCAGCACCGTGGCGGTGACACCCGGCATCACCTGGTGTTTCAGCGAGCGGATCTCGAACACCGGCTGGCTGGGGCTGATGATCTTGGGGAACTTTGATTTCTTCGTCTTGCCGTCAGTGTGGGCGATCTCGACCGGCTCGCCGACCACGCCGGCGAGCGGATGCAGCACCACGAAGCCGGTGCGGTTGGTAAGGAAGTCGGTCAGTGGCGTGCCGGTCGCCGAGAACTTGACCACGCCCTTGGCATTGGCCTCGATCGTCGCCTTGTAGCGGATGCCCTGGTTCTTGTCCTTGCACGTCGCCGAATAGCTGACCGCGAAGCCATCCTTGCCCTGCTTCACCTTCAGGTCGGTAATGGCCGGGCCGTAGGTGCCCCAGTCCTTGTCGCGCACCAGATAGGCGATGCCCCGCAGCACTTCCACGCCGCGATAGCGGATGTAGCGCAGCGCTCCGTTGTCGAGCATGGCCGTGATGGGTCCGGCCGTCAGGATGCGCCGCTTGGCGTCCGGCACCTCCGTCCCGTAGAGCTTGATGGCACGGTTGAGCGCAGTTTTCGCCATACGGACCTCCTCGTGGAATCAAATGACCGTTTCAGACTGCGGATCGATGATGACGGCGCGGGTCATGTCGATGTCGATATGCGTGCTTTGCCCTGGCTTGTCGACGTCATGGGCAGAAAGCTCGGCGATGATGCTGGTGCCGCCGAAAGGCAATGTCACCTGCACGCGCGATCCCGTCGGCTGCACCAGTTCGATGGTGACGGGCACCCGGGCATGGCCCGCCGCCTGGTCCTTCGCGGCCATCGTGATGTGTTGCGGCCGGATGCCGAGCACCACGGCTTGACCGGCCTTGAGCCCCTGGCGGCCCGGCAGCGGCAACACCGTTCCATCGGTCAGCGATACGCCATCCGCTGTCAGCGTTGCCGGCAGGAAGTTCATCTTCGGGCTGCCAAGGAACCCGGCGACGAAGCGCGTTTCCGGGCGCTCGTAAAGATCCAGTGGCGTGCCGAGCTGCTCGATCATGCCGTCGCGCAGCAGCACGATCCGGTCAGCCAGCGTCATGGCCTCGATCTGGTCGTGGGTCACGTAGATCATGGTGCGCCCGAGTTCCTGGTGCAGGCGCTTGATCTCGACCCGCATGTCGTCACGCAGCTGCGCGTCGAGGTTGGAGAGCGGCTCGTCGAAGAGATAGAGGATGGCATCGCGCACGATGGCACGCCCGATGGCGACGCGCTGGCGCTGGCCGCCCGAGAGTTCGCGCGGAAACCGCGTGAGGAGATGGGCGATGTCCAGCATCTCTGCGGCCTTGCCCACCCGGCGCTCCACCTCCGTCTCCGTGAATTTGCGCGCGCGCAGTCCGAAGGCGATGTTCTCCTTCACGTTCAGATAGGGGTAGAGCGCATAGTTCTGGAACACCATGGCGATGTCGCGGTCGCGCGGCCTGGCCCAGGTGACGTCCTTGCCGCCGATCTCGATGGTTCCCTCGCTCACTTCCTCGAGGCCGGCGATGGTCCGCAGCAGCGTGGACTTGCCGCAACCCGACGGCCCCACCAGCACGGTGAACTCGCCCGACGGCACATCGAGGTCGATGCCCTTCACCGCATGGAAGGAGCCATAGTGCTTGTGGAGGCTGGTGATCTTGAGGTCCGACATGACTAACCCTTGACTGCGCCCATCGAGATGCCGCGCACCAGATAGCGCTGCATGATCGCGACGGTGATGAAGACGGGAATGGTGCCGAGCACCGACATGGCGGCGATCTTGGCCCAGAAATTGGATTGCCCGCCGAAATAATGCGTGACCTGGACGGTGTAGGTGGTGACCTCCGTGCGCGTGAGGACCAGCGCGAACAGGAAGTCGTTCCACGAGAACACGAAGGTGAAGACGGCGGTTGCGAAAAGCCCGGAGCGCGCCATCGGGAACACCACCTTGCGCAGCACTTCCCAGCGCGTACAGCCGTCGACCAGCGCGCTTTCCTCGAGTTCGAGCGGAATGTCCTCGATGTAGCCGCGCATCATCCAGATGACGTAGGGCAGTGCAAAGGCGGTGTAGAGGACGATGAGGCCGATATAGGTGTCGACCCAGCCCAGCCAGACGTAGAGCAGGAACACCGGGAACACGATCGCCACCGGTGGCATCATGCGCTGGGAAATGATCCATACCGCGAGGTTCTCGCCCCCGGTCTTGAAGCGCACCAGGCTGTAGGCGGCTATCGTTCCGAGGATCATGGCGAAGAAGGTGGAAATCGTCGCCAGCACCAGGCTGTTCCACACCGTCGCCGCATCGCCATCCTTGAACAGCACGAGATAATTGGCGAACTGGATTGAATTGGGATACCAGACCGGGGGATAGGCGAAAATCTCATCCGGCGTCTTGAACGAGATGATGAACAGCCAGTAGACCGGAAACACGAAGATCACGACCAGGATGCACGCGATCAGATAGCGCATCGCGAGCCGGAAGCCCTTGCGGCGATGGAAGGGAAGGGCGCTGCTCATTTCGCCAGCCCCATCCGCCGAATGGCCCAGACGATGACGACGGTGAGGATGACGATCACCAGAAACGCCATCGCCGCCGTGTAGCTGGTTTCAAACTGCTTGAAGCCCTGGGTGTAGGTGTAGATGGAAATCGTCTCGGTCATGGTGCCGGGGCCGCCCATGGTGAGTGCCCAGATGATGTCGAAGATGCGGAACAGGTCGAGCCCGCGGATCAGGATGGCGATCGACATGACGGGCCAGATGGACGGCAGGACGATATAGCGGAAGACGCGCCAAAAGGGTGCGCCGTCGATCTCGGCCGCCTCGGTCTGTGACTTGTCGACGTTGGAGAGAGCCGCGAGCAGGATGAGAAACATGAATGGCGTCCACTGCCAGATCTCGCAGAAGATGATGGCGGGATAGACGAGCCGGGGAGAGATCGTCCACAACGCGTTGACCCGCTCGCCGGCGAACCAGGCGAGGATCTGGTTGATTGGGCCGTATTGATTGTCGAACAGCAGCCGCCAGGTGGCGCCCGCCACGATGGGCGAGATGATGGTAGGCAGCACCAGCAGCGAGATGAAGATTTGGCGGCCCGGCATCTTCTCGAGGAACAGATAGGCCATGGCGAGGCCGAGCAGCAGTTCCAGCGGCAATGCAATCGCCGTGATGATCAGCGTGTGCAGCAGCGACTGCCAGAGCCGCAGGTCCTGGAACAGGTTCTTGTAGTTGTAGAGCCCCGCAAACGATGTGTCCGTGTCCATCATGTCGATCCGCATGAAGGAGACGATCAGCGAATAGATCAGCGGAAACAGGCCGACAGCCAGCATCAGGAACACGGCCGGAGCAATGATCCAGTATTTGAAGTTGCGGTCGGGATTGATGGCTGCGGCAGACATGGTTCGACTTTTAGAGCACCGTCATGCGAGTGCAAGCTCGCATCCTGCCATCATCCACCATCAATGAGGAAATCGCAGGTCGGAGCCTCTCCCGCAGGTGCAGGAGAGGCTGGTTGCGTTACATTTTCGGATAGGCGCCCGACTTGGAGGCCCAGCTGCTATAGACCGCCTTCTGCTTGTCGACGCCGATCCTCTCGGTAATGGCATCCCATTCACCCGCGGCGGTATCGAGGATCGCTTTCGGATCTTCACCCGCCCACAGCTTGGAGATCATCTGGCGCAGAACCTCTTCATACTTGTCTGTCTGCAGCAGCGACAGGTCGAGGAGGCCGTTGTTGGCGCCATCCTGAAGGGCCTTCAGGTAGTCTTTGGCGTCCGGCCACAGGGCGAGATAACCCGGGTCAGTGTATTGCGACGTGCGGAACGGGTCGCGCAGCGCATAGGGCAGCTTCACCCGCTCGAGGCTGATCGCCTCGCTGTTCAGCCACTGGATGAACAGGTAAGCGGCTTCCTTGTTCTTCGAACCCGACGCGACCGACAGGCAGAAGCCGGCGGCCAGTTCGGGATGTCCGCCCGGCGGCATGGCGTAACCGACCTTGCCGGCGATCGTCGATTTCGGCACCCAGCTGAGGACCTCCTGGTCCGTGCCATAGCCCGCAGCCCAGCGGCCATAGGGCGGCCACGAGATGGTCATCGCCGTCTGGCCCTGCAGGAAGGCCGCAAGGTTTTCCACGAAGCCCCATTGCTCGACGCCTGGCGGCATCCATGCATTTTCGGCCCGCATCTCGGTCAGGACCTTGACGCCGACATCCGAATTGATGGTTGCCTTCATGGTGTCGGCATCGAAGAACTTGCCGCCCTCGTTGCGGAAGCGCTCCTCGAACATGAACATCGTGTAGGGCGGCTGCCGGAAGAAGGCTGCACCATACATGTTCTTGTCCTTGAGGATCTCGGTCAAGGCCGCACCGGTCTCGTCGAACTGGGCCCAGTTGGTGGGCACCACGAGATCCTTGCCGGTCTTGGCCTTGAAGGCCTCCTTCACCGCCGGATCGTCCATGATGTCCTTGCGGTAGTACATCACGAAGATGTCACCATCGTCCGGGAAGCCGAAGATCTTGCCGTCCACCATCATCTGGTTGTCGCGGTACGTCGGTGCGATCTTCTGCAATTCGTCGCGGTAGCCATACTTGTCGACGTAGGAATCGAGCGGTTCCAGCGCGCCGGCATTGGCGAGGTCCGGCATCCAGGCCGGGATGACGTTCAGCGCGTCATAGGCGCCAGCGCCGGACTTGTAGTCCTGCATGATCTTGGTGAACATCTCGGCGGTGGAGACTTCGACCACCTTCACGTCGATGCCCGTGAGTTCCTTCCACTTCGGACCCGAGAAGTTCAGCGGATCGAGGGCCTGCAGGCCCGCTTCCCAGACGATGGAGATCGTCGTGCCGCTATATTGCTTGGCCGCTTCCACAGCCGATGCGGCGCCGTCGGCGGCGAATGCCGGACGAGCCACACTTCCGGCGAGACCGGCTGCAATGCCGATTTTGCCTACGTCGCGTCTAGTTACCATGTCCTTCCTCCCTGTTGTGGACGCCAGCCACCACTGCCGTCCGATGCACCCCGGTCCATTGATCGGTGGGGAATCTTGTGTGTCAAGCAAAGCGCTTGGCGAAACCTTCGAGTTTGGCCTTGAACCCGGACCGGTCCAGAACCTCCCGGTTGACCACGCCTCGCGGCACAAGGCCCTTCTGGATCTCCAGCACGGCCTTCACGTCGGCAGCGCCATTCCCGGCGAAGCACTGATCCGTCCAGCACAGCGCATGGGGTGCGGTGATGATGTTGTCGAGCTTGAACAGCGGATCGTCGGGGTCCGTCGGCTCTTGTTCGAAGACATCGAGCCCGGCTCCGGCAATGCGGCCCTCCTGCAACACCTTGGTCAGCGCCTTCTGGTCGACGATGGGTCCGCGCGCCGTATTGATGATGTAGGCCGTGGGTTTCATCAGGGCCAGCCGCTCGGCATTGACGATATGATGGGTGTCATCCGTCAGGGGGCAGCTGACCGACAGGATGTCGGACCGCCTGAACAGCTCCTCGATCGGCACCAGCTCGATGCCGAGCTCCGCACAGACTGCCTTGTCGGCAAAAGGATCATGGGCGATGAAATTCATGTCGAAAGGCTTTGCCAGCCGGAACGCTTCCGCGCCGATGTTGCCGACCCCCAGAGATCCGAAGGTCTTGCCGACGAGGCCAACTCCCATGTGGTCGCCGCGTGCGGCGAAGCCCGGCTGGCCCATGCGCGCCAGCCTGTCCTTCACCATCATCTTGCCGGTGAGTGCCAGCATGAAGGTCATGATCGACACCGCCACGGGGCGGCGCACGCCATCGGGCGTGATGACGAGGGCAATGTCATTGGCCGTGCAGGCGGGGACATCGACCGTATCATAGCCCACGCCGAAGCGGGCCACGACTGCCAGCCTGCCGCTCTTCGGTATGCTCGATGCATCGAACCGGTGGCCCAGCAGGATCAGCGCGTCGAAGTCTTCGAGCTGTTCGCCGCGGATCGGACTGGCGTTGTCGAGAAAGGCCATTTCCACATTCGGTGTCGTCTGCAGCGGAGTCAGGTCGAACACAGGATAGGTCGGCGATCCGTCCGCCTTGCGGAAATCGCCCGACAGCGCAACACGGTATGTGCTCATGACGCTGCTCCCTCGCGGATGGCCTTGCTCGCGGCTGCCAGCCCGTCGCGCAGCACCCACACGTCACCTGAATAGCAGATGAAGTCGAAGCCCTGCTTGTAGAAGGCGATGCCCTGTTCGGTGTTGGGCACCAGGCGTCCCAGGGACTTCTTGTGCTTCTTGGCGGCAGCGATGATCTTGTCCATGGCGGCGGCGAATTTCGGATGACCGAACTCGCCGGGAACGCCCAGTGACCAGGAGAGGTCGAAATGGCCGACCCACAGGCAGTCGACGCCATCGATCGCAGCGATGGCATCTGCGTTTTCGGCACCTTCGGCAGTTTCGATCAGGCAGATGACGGAGGTCCGGTCATTGGCGCCGTTCAGCGCATCGGTAACGGGCGCGATGCGGTAATTGTCATGGGCGAGACCGAGGCCGACGCCACGTTTACCCTTCGGATAATACTTGACGCTGTCGACCATCGCCTGCGCCTGGGCGGCAGTGGAGATCATCGGTGCGATCAGCCCTTCCGCACCCATGTCGCAGGCCCGCGCCAGCATGTCATTTTCCTGCGCCGGCACCCGCACGATGACCGCCACGCCGGCGGCCTCGAAGTAGCGGATGGCACTTTTCAGGGTCTCAAACGAGAAACCTGAATGCTCCATGTCGAAAAAGGCGAAGTCACAGCCTGCTGCCTTGAGAATATGACCGATGCCAGGTGTGGCGAACTCAACGATGAAGTTCCCGACTTTCAACTCGCGGTTGCGAGTCATCTCTTTCAAACCCATTTGGCGCCCGTCCCTTGGCAGGTGTACCGGTTGACCCTGAGTACACTCGTTGACTTGTCATACCAGTAGCATGTAAGCAGGGCAAAAGGCTATCCGAGGTTTCGTCATGACGTCAATCGCTCTCTTTGGTGCCGGCGGCAAAATGGGCTACCGGCTGGCGCGGAATTTGCGCGGGTCCCGCTTCGATGTGCGCCACGTCGAGGTGAGCGATGCCGGCCGCGCAAGATTGAGGGACGATTTCGGCGTCGACTGTGTCGGGGCGGAGGAGGGGCTCAAGGGCGCCGAGGTGGTGATTCTCGCGGTACCCGATACCGCCATTGGCAAGGTCGCATCGGGAGTCGAGGCACAACTGAAACCCGGCACCATGGTTATCGTACTGGATGCCGCCGCCCCCTTTGCAGGCCATCTGCCGGAGCGCCCGGACCTTACCTATTTCGTCACCCATCCCTGCCACCCCCCGATCTTCAACGACGAGACCGATCCGGAGGCCAAGGCTGACCGCTTCGGCGGCATTGCCGCCAAGCAGCATATCGTCAATGCCCTGATGCAGGGGCCGGAGGACGCCTATGCCCTCGGCGAAGAGATCGCCCGTACCATCTGGGCCCCGGTCATGCGCTCGCACCGGGTGACGGTGGAGCAGATGGCGTTGCTCGAGCCTGGCTTGTCCGAAACCGTCTGCGCCTCGCTGCTCGACGTCATGCGCGAGGCCATGGACGAGGTCGTCCGCCGCGGCGTTCCGGCCGAAGCCGCCCGCGATTTCCTCCTCGGCCACATGAACATCCTCGGCGCCGTCATCTTCAAGGAGCAGCCCGGCGTGTTCTCCGATGCCTGCAACAAGGCCATCACCTTCGGCAAGCCGGTCTTGATGAAGGACGACTGGAAGCGGGTATTTGAGCCCGACGAGATTGCCGCGAGCATCCGCCGCATTACATAAGCCTCGACGCCTCACCACTTGTGTTGGCGGCGCCTTTCGTGTGAAAGGCGGCGGCTCCGGAGTTTTGAATGCTGCATGCGATAATGACTGGCGAAGCCTGGTGGGCGCTCGGCCAGGTCATCATGATCGACCTCGTGTTGGCGGGCGACAATGCCGTGGTCATCGGGCTGGCGGCGGCCGGACTGCCGAAGGAGCAGCGCAACAAGGCCATCCTCGTCGGCATCATCGCCGCGACCGTGCTCCGTATCGCCTTCGCCAGTGTCACGCTGCAGCTCCTCGAAATCCTGGGCTTGCTACTCGTCGGTGGCATCCTGCTGCTCTGGGTGTGCTGGAAGATGTGGCGCGAGTTGCGGGACGGCACCCACGAAGCCGAGGGCGTCGAGGCCATGACCGGCGAGGACTTCAACGCCGACGGCACCATCGCTGGGCGCGCACCGCGCAAGACCTTTGCCCAGGCCGCCTTGCAGATCGTGATCGCCGATATCTCCATGTCGCTCGACAACGTGCTGGCGGTGGCGGGTGCGGCCCGCGAACATCCGGGCGTGCTTGTGGTTGGCCTCGTGCTCTCCATCGCCTTGATGGGACTTGCCGCGTCCTTTATCGCCCGGCTGCTGCAAAAATACCGCTGGATCGCCTATGTCGGTCTTGCAATCATTCTTTATGTCGCGCTGGAGATGATCTATCGCGGCGCCTTGGAAGTCTGGCCTGTGGTGACCTGATGCTGAATTTCGATGCCGACCGCTTTCTGAACATTGAACAAGGCGCCGTGGCTCTGGCGCCTGCCATTCATGATGCTATCGGCAAGGCCCTGGGCCGGGGTGCCGAGAATATCTTCTTCGTCGGCACGGGCGGTGCCGCCATCCTCATGCAGCCAGCGGCCCTGCTGCTGCAGCGCCTCTCGGACTTTCCGGCCTACATGGAGATCGCCGCCGAACTGGTGACCGGCGGACACCGGGCGCTGGGTGCGAAATCCATCGTCGTCATCCCGTCGCTGTCGGGCACCACCAAGGAATCGGTGGCGACGATGGATTACTGCCGGGCCAAGGGCGCCACCATCGTCTCGCTGGTCGGCCACAAGGCAACGCCGCTGGGCGAGCAGGCCGGCCACGCCTTTGTCAACTTCGCCGAGGACGACACGTCGTCCGAGAGCTTCTACCTGCAGTCGCTGCTGATTGCCCTGTCGGTGATGGCGCACCGCGGCGAATATGCGGACTATGACCGGACCATTGCCGAACTGAATTTGCTGCCGGAGCATTTGCTCGCCGCCAAGCAGGCCTTCGAACCGGAAGCCGAGCGGATCGCCGAACGTTTCAAGGACGAGCCCTACCACATCATTACATCCGCCGGCCTGTCATGGGCCCAAGCCTGGTATTACGGCATGTGCATCCTCGAGGAGATGCAGTGGATCAGGACCAGGCCGGTCCATGCCGCCGACTTTTTCCACGGCACGCTGGAACTGGTGGAAAAGGGGGTCAGCGTCGTGGTCTTCAAGGGCGAAGACGTCTATCGCCCGCTCACCGATCGTGTCGAAGACTTTGCCCGGCAATATACCGACAAGGTGACGGTGATTGACACGTCGGTCTTCCCGGCGCCGGGCGTGTCGCCGCAAACTCGCGCGCTCGTGTCACAGGTCTTTCTCGCTACCCTGCTGGAACGCCTCAGCGCCCATCTCGAGGTGAAGCGCAATCATCCGCTCACCCACCGCCGCTACTACAAGAAAGTCAGCTACTAGCTTGACTTGGCCGCCCGGACGGGATGAATCGGGGCCCATGTCCGCAAACATGTTCTCGCTCGCTGGAAAGTCGGCGCTGGTCACTGGCGCCAGCCGTGGGATCGGCCGCGCCATAGCCGAAGGTCTCGCGTCGGCCGGCGCCGATGTCGCCATCACGGCGCGCGAACTCGCTTCCCTCGACGGCACGGCCGCCGCCATCGGCGCCATGGGCCGTAAACCCGTGCCGGTTGCCATGGACGTCACCGATGTCGCCAGCATCCGCAGCGGCGTCGCTCAGGCGGTCAAGGCGCTCGGCGGCCTCGGCATCCTCGTGAATAATGCCGGCATGGAACAGGTCTGCCCCTCGCTCGACATCGAAGAGGACCTCTGGGACCGGATCTTCGACACCAATCTCAAGGGCGCCTTCTTCGTGGCGCAAGCCGCGGCGCGCGCCATGAACAAGGGTGCGATCCTCAACATCTGCTCGCTCACCTCCGAGCGCGGCATTCCGACCGCCGTGCCCTACGGTTCCTCGAAGACGGGACTGCTCGGCATGACCCGGGCGCTGGCCGTCGAATGGGCGCCGCGCGGCATCCGCGTCAATGCCGTGGAGCCCGGCTATTTCCGCACCGCGCTCACCGAAGTCTTTTATCAGAACGACGCCTGGCAGCAGTCCATGCTCTCCAACATCCCGCTCAAGCGCTTCGGCGAGCTGAGCGATCTCGTCGGCGCGGCGGTGTTCCTCTCATCCGATGCCGCCTCCTACATCACCGGGGCCTGCCTCGCCATCGACGGCGGCACGCTCGCTTCCATCTGAACGGATATCTCATGACCATCAGCTTCCACGATCTTTCGAAGATGACGCGCGATGAGCGCGGCGCCCTGCTGAAGCGCACCGAAAGCGACCTCACCTCCTACGAGGAGAAGGTGAAGCCGATCATCGAAGCGGTGAGAAAGGAAGGCGACGAGGCGCTGGCCCGCTTCGCCCGCGACTTCGACAAGGCGCCGGTTCAGGCCGGCGAGATCGCCGCCACCGATGCCGATTTCGAACGGGCCGAGAAGACGCTTGATCCCAAGGTGCGCGAGGCGCTGGAATTCGCCGCCGCCTCGATCCGCCGCTTCCACGAGGACCAGAAGCCGGAGGAGATGTGGTTCCACGAAATCCGCTCCGGCGTCTTCGCCGGCGACCGCACCACGCCGATCCCGTCAGTCGCCTGCTATGTGCCGCGCGGCAAGGGCGCCTTTCCCTCCGCCGTCATGATGACGACGATCCCCGCCAATGTCGCAGGTGTTGCGGACATCGCCATCATCACCCCGCCGGGTCCCGACGGGAAGCTCGACGACGCGACACTGGTGGCGGCGCGCATGTCTGGGGTCCGCAAGGTATTCAAGGCCGGCGGCGCGCAGGGTATCGCGGCAGTGGCCTATGGCACGCAGACGGTGCCCAAATGCGCCAAGGTCGTGGGGCCCGGTAGCCCTTGGGTCGGTGCGGCCAAGAAGCTGCTGTCCCACGTGATCGACACCGGAACGCCCGCCGGCCCCAGCGAGCTGATCGTGCTTGCCGACGACACCGCCGATGGCAAGCTCGCCGGCCTCGACCTCATCATCGAGTCGGAGCACGGTCCCGACAGTTCCGCCTTCCTCGTCACCTGGAGCCGCCGCGTCGCCGAAGAGGCGATGGCTGCGATTCCGGGCTTCTGGAAACAGATGGGCGAGCAGCGTGTGGGCTATTCGTCGACGGTGCTGGGCGGCAAGCTGGGCGGCATCGTGCTTGCCCGCGACGAGGAGGAGGCGATTGCCTTCTGCAACGATTACGCCCCGGAACACCTGGGCGTTCATTCCGACGAGCCGTTCCAGTATCTGGGCCGCCTCGCCAATGCCGGCGAGATCCTGCTCGGCAAGCACACGCCGCCGACACTTGGGAATTTTGTCATCGGCGTCAACCATGTGCTGCCCACCAGTGGTTGGGCCAAGACCGGCTCGCCGCTCACCGTCCATGACTTCATGAAGCGCACCTCGGTCGCCTATGTCACCGGCAAGGGCTATCCGGAGCTTGCGCGCCATGCCGAGGTCATTGCCAAATACGAAGGCTTCGACGGCCACGCCAATGCGGTGTCCGGCACCCGCGCCCGCCTGCTGGGGAAAAATTCATGAGCGCGCGCACCGGCGGGCAGATCCTCGTCGACCAATTGAAGATCCACGGCACGTCCCACGTCTTCTGCGTGCCGGGTGAAAGCTACCTCGCCGTGCTCGATGCGCTGCACGACTCTGTCATCAAGACCGTGATCTGCCGCCAGGAGGGCGGGGCCGCCTACATGGCCGAGGCCATCGGCAAGCTCACCGGCAAGCCCGGCATCGTCATGGTGACACGCGGCCCCGGCGCCACCAATGCCTCGCCCGGCATCCACATTGCGTCGCAGGATTCAACGCCCATGATCATGTTCGTGGGCCAGGTGGCGCGCGACATGAAGGAACGCGAGGCCTTCCAGGAGCTCGACTACAACGCAGTCTTCGGCACCATGGCGAAATGGGTCGTGGAGATCGACCGCGCCGACCGCATCCCGGAACTCGTCAGCCGCGCCTTCCATGTCGCCACGCAAGGCAGGCCCGGCCCCGTCGTGGTGGCGCTGCCCGAGGACATGCTCACGGAAATGGCCGACGTGGCCGATGCCAGGCCCTTCACGCCGGCGGTGATGAAGCCGGGTGCTGCCGACATGGAGGCCCTGCAGCGACGGCTGCTGGCCGCCAGGCGTCCCGTCGTGCTGGCCGGCGGCTCGGGCTGGAGTGAGCAGGGGGTGAAGGACCTGCAGGCCTTCGCCGAAAATTTCGATCTCCCCGTTGCCGTCACCTTCCGGCGGCAGATGCTGTTTCCGGCTGACCATCCCAACTATGCCGGCGATTTCGGCATCGGCCCCAACCCGAAGCTGCTGGCGCGGGTGAAGGAGGCGGACCTGATCCTGCTGGTCGGCGGGCGGCTGTCGGAAATGCCGTCGCAGAGCTATTCGTTGCTCGACATTCCAGGAGACGGCGAGAGGCTGGTCCACATTCATCCAGGAACGGAGGAATTGAACCGGGTCTACCGCGCGGGTCTCGGCATCCTCGCAACGCCATCGGCATTCGCCGATGCCGCCGCGGGACTTCCGACGCCGAATAGTGTGAACTGGCAGGGCGAGG
>CAZECZ010000006.1:0-59486 GCA_964510815.1 uncultured Aestuariivirga sp. | reverse complement strand
TACTTCCATCGCCGGCTGACGCGCCGTGCGCTGCTTTACACCGAGATGGTGACGGCGCAGGCGATCCGCCATGGCGGCCGTGAGCGGCTGCTGGGCTTCGATCCCGCCGAACAAACCGTGGCGCTACAGCTTGGCGGCAGCGATCCCGTACTCCTTGCCGAGGCGTCTCGCATCGGCGAGGACTGGGGCTATGCCGAGATCAATCTCAATGTCGGCTGCCCGTCGGACCGGGTGCAGGAGGGCCGCTTCGGCGCCTGCCTCATGGCCGAACCGGAACTGGTGCGCGATTGCCTTGGCGCCATGCGCGATGCCGTGAAAGTGCCGGTCACGGTCAAGTGCCGGATCGGCATCGACGACCAGGACGATGACGCGGATTTCGAGCGCTTCGTCACCACCGTGGCGCAATCGGGGTGCTCGACCTTCATCGTCCATGCCCGCAAGGCCTGGCTGAAAGGTCTCTCGCCCAAGGAGAATCGCGACATCCCGCCGCTCAACTACGGCCGCGTCTACCGGCTGAAGCAGGCTCACCCGAACCTCACCATCGTCATCAACGGCGGAATCGAAGACCTGGCGCAGGCTGAATCCCACCTCGCCCATGTCGATGGCGTGATGCTGGGCCGTGCGGCCTATCACACGCCCTGGCTGCTGGGGCGGGTGGATAGTCGCCTGTTTGGCGCGGCCGACCCGCTCGAAACCCCGCTGGATGCGGTCGAGGTGATGAAGCCCTATATTTCCCGGCAGCTTGCCGAAGGTATTTGGCTCCAGCACATCACCCGCCACATGCTGGGCCTGTTCCATGGGTGTCCCGGCGGAAAGCTCTGGCGCCGGGTGTTGTCCGAGCAGGCGAGCCGTCCCGGCGCTGGCGTCGATGTCGTCGACCGTGCCCTGGCGGAGGTCGCCTCTCGCGCCGGTGCCATGGTTATCGCCGCGGAATAGCGGCTTGCCTTCCCCGCACCTTCTGGTGTTAAAAGGCGGCCCGAGGCGGGCTTTGTGATGGGGAACAGTTTGATGAGGATTCTGATCGCTGCGGCAGCGCTCTTGGGGCTGGCGGCAACGGCATCTGCCCAACAGGTCAGCGGACAAGGGAAGGACTGCACCACAGCGATCTTCCGCGGGTTTGACCCAGTCACCGATCAGATCATCAACGTCAATCATAACACCTGTATCGCCGGCAATCTGAGCCGCCAGAACGACATACATGTGCCGGAAGTCGTCGGCCGCGCGGTGCGCAACAGCTTCGGCATTGGCCCAACGTCGGTCCAGCCCGCCGGCCTCTCGGGGCTGATCGCCCAGGACGACGACCGCCTGTCGGCGTCGGAGATCTCCATTTCGCCGACCGCCGATGTTGCGGCCGTGGCACCAGTCGCCTCCACCATGTGGAATGTGTGGGGTGATGGCCGGTATCTTTACAGCGATTACTCGATTGCCGCCGGTGATCTCGATGGGCCTACCTGGAGCGGCCTTGGCGGCTTCGATTACAAGCTGACGGACAAGATCACGCTCGGCCTTCTGGTATCAGGCGACACCAGCCATCTCGGCAGCGGGCCTGCCGATTCCAACAGCAGCAGCCTGGGTGGCGGCCCCTATCTCGGCATCGTGCTCACCGACAATATCGTCTTCTCCGCCAACGTCATGGGGTCGTCGGTCGAGTCCGACCAGTTCGGCGGCTTGCTCCAGTTCCAGACGAGCCGGATACAGGCGGCGTCGACCCTTACCGGTTACTGGTACCAGGACACCTGGCGTTTCTCGCCGGCTGTCACCCTGTCCTGGTCAAAGGACTGGGAGAAAGAGACCAGCAACTTCGCCTTGCCGGACCGCACCATCGAAGTGGGCCTCCTCACCCCCAGCCTGCAGATCGGCAACACCTTGCGCCTGTCGGACACCACCACGGTCGAGCCATGGCTGGGTGCCGCACTGGACTGGACCTTCGTCAACCGCATCGATGCCTCCGGCGTTGGCAGCACCAATGATACCAGCACCGATCTCAGGTTTCAGGCTGGCTTGAACTTCACCTTCAACACCAACACCCAGCTGGCGATCACCGGCGAAGCCGCGGGCCTCTTGCTCGACGACCTCAATTCCTATTCGGTCGAAGCCAATCTGGCGGTGCAATTCTGACCTGACAGGGATCGGTTAAAGAGCGCCGGACATGCGGCCGCGCCGGCCGCCGCGCCGGCTCTTGTGCCGCGTCAGGTTGGCCATGCGCTCAGGCAGGGCATCCATCACCTGCCGCCGGTCCGCCGCAGACATCGAAAGCCACGCCCCGATTTCCGAGCGCGTGCGCCCGCAACCGATGCAATAGCCGGTTTCGGGATCGACCACGCAGACCTTGACGCAAGGGGTCTCGATGGCGGGAAGTTGGGGTCCGTTCATAGCGCTACAATACCGGTCGCTGGCCGGTCTTGCCATGTCAAAGCGCCGCTTGAGTGGGCGAATACGTCCTAATTGCGCAGATAGAGCACGCCGTCCTCGACCCGGAAGCTGCTCAACCTGCTGAGGAAGCTCATGCCCAGCAACGTACCGGCCAGAGCCCCTTCGGGCAGCACCAGCCCGTCCACATCTTCCACTTCGACCCCATCGATTACCACGCGGTCGAGCCGCACACGGGCCGCCTTGGTGATGCCGTTGGCGGTGGAAACCGGCACGTCGTAGTCGAGATTGCCGGGGCTCAGCCCCACGCTGTGGGCATCCTCATAGCTCAGGGCCACGGCGGTAGCGCCGGTGTCCACCAGCACCCTGACAGACGTGCCGTTGATGTCGGCGGCGGTGATGAAATGTCCACCCTGCACGGCCTTCAGTTCGGTCATGGCCATCAGCTGGATGTCCGCCGCCTGGGCCGGCACTGCCGCCAGTGCAAGGAGCGTTGCTGCGAAGAGAGACTGGAGCCGCCGCATGAGATCACCCATCTTGTTGCGGGCGGCAGTATGCCATGCCTGGTTGAAATTGCCGTCAGGGCGCCGATCACATCGCGGCGGTTGGTAAAGAAATGGTTGCGGCATAGACCGCCAGCATTGCAGTTTCGGCCATCACCTGCCCGGCACCGCAAACGTCGCCTGTCTGCCCGCCGATCTTGCGCATCGCAAGCTGGCGGACCATCGCCATCGCGATTCCGGCAGCCACCAGCGCCAGCAGACCCACGGCGGGTGCCAACAGCAACCCGCCGGCGGCAGCGGCACCAAATCCGCCGATCGCCAGCGCCAGGAGTGTCGTGTTGCGGCTGGGCCGGCCTGCCATCACCGACAGTCCGTCGCTGCGGGCGGGCCGCGTCGCCCACAGCAGATCCACCATCAGCGAACGGGAAAATGCCGCTGCCCCGGCCATCAGCGCCACCACCACCAGCGGCGGCAGGTCCAGCAGCACGGTCAGCAGCGATGCCCGTGCCAGGAGCGTCAGGCACAGGGCCAGCGTGCCATAGGCCCCGATGCGGCTGTCGCGCAAGATCTCGAGTCTTTGCTCGCGCGTTTGGCCACCGCCGAAGGCATCCGCCACGTCGGCCAGCCCATCTTCGTGAAGGCCGCCGGTCAGGACCGCTGCAATGCCGAGTGCAAAGGCGGCTGAAAACAGGTCGGGCAGGCCGGCCATGCTGGCGAGCACCAGTGCCGCGGCCGAAACGGCGCCCACCAGAGCGCCGGCCACCGGGAACATGGCCATGGAATGGTGCAGCGGCGGCGCGTCCATGGTGCGCACGAAGGGCACCGGCAAGCGGGTCAGAAAGCGGAGCGACACCATGAGCCAGGCAAACGGACGAAATTGCCAGCGCGCTTCGCTGTTGGCGTTAAATCCGTCGTTCATGTTGCGTAGCCGGGCCGAATCCTGTGATGACGTGCGCCCACAAATAGGAGCCTTCCCGACAAATGACAAATGCGCCAACTGGATTGCCGTTCGATGACATTCGCAATCTCGTGAAGGATCTGCCGGAGGCCGACGGGGACGCGATTGAAAACTGTCGTTTGCGAGAAAGTCAGCTGACGAAGCCCCCCGGCGCGCTCGGCCGTCTCGAAGCGATCACCGAATGGCTCACCGCCTGGCAGGGCCACTATCCACCGCGCACTGAACGTGTCCTTGTGGCCGTGTTCGCTGGCAACCACGGCGTGGTGGCGCAGGGCGTGGCACCCTATCCCGCCGCTGTCACGAAGCAGATGGTGGCCAATTTCCGCAATGACGGTGCGGCCATCAACCAGATTTGCAAGACCTTCGACCTCGGTCTCAAAGTGTTCGAACTGGCGCTCGACCATCCCACGCGCGACATCACCCAGGACGCAGCCCTCGACGAGGCCGATTGCGCTGCCACCATGGCCTATGGCATGGAGGCGACGGCCGAACCTTGCGACCTGCTGTGCATCGGTGAGATGGGAATCGGCAACACCACCATCGCCGCGGCATTAGCCCATGGCCTATTTGGTGGAACGGCTGAGGATTGGGTGGGACCGGGCACCGGCCTCGATGCCGAAGGCCTGAAGCGCAAGGCCGATGCCGTGCGCCGCGCCGTGGCACTGCACCGCGACCATCTGGGCGATCCGCTGGAGGTACTGCGCCGCCTGGGCGGGCGTGAACTGGCCGCGATGGCCGGCGCCATCCTCGCAGCGCGGATGCAGCGCGTACCCGTCCTGATCGACGGCTACGTGGCAACGGCCGCCGCCGCGGTTCTGCACGTTCTGCAGCCCGGCGCACTGGACCACTGCTTGGCCGGCCATTGCTCGGCAGAGCCCGCCCACCGGCGCTTGCTGGAAATGATCGGCAAGGAGCCGCTGCTCGATCTCGGCATGCGGTTGGGGGAGGGGACTGGCGCGGCTCTGGCTGCCGGATTGGTGAAGGCAGCCGTCAATTGCCACACCGGCATGGCGACCTTCGCCGAGGCTGGCGTGTCGGCCAAGGACGGCGAGTAGGCGTAGGCGCTCAGCCTGCCATGGCGGCGCGGCTGCCGGTAATGAAAGCCTCGATGTCGCGGGCTTCCACAGGCTTCGAGAACAGGAAGCCCTGGAACTGGCTGCACCCGGCAAGCCGCAGCACGGAAACCTGATTCTCGTCTTCGATGCCCTCTGCAACGACCGTCAGGCCGAGCGCGTCGGCCATGGCGATGGTGCCCTGCACCAGCCGCAGCGCCGAAGGCTGCCGCAGGATGTCCGTCACCATGGAACGGTCGAGCTTGAGCTTGTCGAACTTGAACCGGCGCAAATGGCCGATCGACGAGAAGCCGGTGCCGAAATCGTCGAGCGCCACGCGCACGTGCATTTCGTGCAGGCGGCCGATGATGGCATTGGCGCGCGCCGCATTGTCGATTATGAAGCCTTCCGTCACCTCGACCTCCAGCCGCTTGGCGTCGAGACCGGTGCGCTCCAGTGTCTTTTCGACGAAATCGCCGAAGCTGGGATTCATGAACTGGATCGGCGAGACGTTGACGGCGACGAAGATGTCGTCCCACTGGGCCGCCTGGCGGCAAGCCTCGCGCAGGACGAAGAGACCGAGATCCTCGATCAGGCCGAACTCTTCGGCCACAGGAATGAAGACGTCCGGCGTATAGCGGATCGGCGCATCCTTCGGCCACCTGACCAGCGCTTCCACGCCCTTGATGCGCCTCGTTCTGGAATCCACGATCGGCTGGTAGACGACGGTGAGATTGCCGTGCGCAATGTGCTCGCGCAACTGCATGGCGATGTGGCGGTTCTCGTCGCGCTTGAAGTCGAAGGACTTGTGATAGACATTGGCGCGGTTGCGGCCCTCGGACTTTGCCTTGTACATCGCGACGTCGGCCCGGCGGATGATTTCCTCGACATCCGCGTCATCATCTTCCAGGTCGACGATTCCGGCGCTGACCGACACCGATGTCACGCGGCCGTCGAAGATCATGGGCTCGTCGAAGAAGGCGATCATGCGCTGGGCCACGTTGCGTGACCGCTCCGTCGCCGCCGGTCCTGTAAACATCATCGCGAACTCGTCACCGCCGAGCCGTGCGATGACGTTTGCGTCTTCGCCCAGATAGGCGAAACCCGCGGCCGCGGCCTTGAGCAGCATGTCGCCCACCTCATGGCCATAGGAATCGTTCACCTCCTTGAAGCCGTCGAGATCGGCATAGATGAGCGATAGGCTTTCCTTCTTGTCCCGGGCGGCGACCACGCCGGATGACAATGCCGCAAGCATCTCGCGGCGGTTTGCCAGTCCCGTCAGGTCATCGCGCAGCGATGCCGCTTCCGCCTTGAGCCGGCTGTCGTTGGCATCCTTGAAACCCTTCCAGCTCATGTAGAGCAGCACGGCGATCAGGAACAGGAACATCACCAGCGTCATGGTGACGACATAGCCGAATTTCTGGCGCACGATGTCGCCCGGGCTGCGGCTCTTCCATGTCAATGTCCCCACCGCAGCACCGGATGGCGAGGTGATGGCGATCACGCCGTCGCGCGGCCCGAGTTCATGATGGTTGAAGCTCAGTTCGTCGACCACGTAGCGCTTCGCAAGGCCATCCAGGGTGGACTCGTCGATCGTCTTGGCGAAGAACAGGTAGTTCAGTCCATCAGCCGTATCCGTCTTTCCTTCTCCGGCATAGGCGATCCGTGCCGCCGACACCGCGCTCGGCTTGCCGTCGATCAAGACGATGCCGGATGCCACGGGCTCGCTCTCCGCGCTCTTGGCCAGCGTTCCCATCATCACGTCGAGTTCCGGGCCGAGTTCGTCTCTCGCTGTCAGCCCCGCCTCGTGCTTGCCATGTCGTGCAGCATAGGCCGTCGATCCCTCGGGATTGACGACGAACACGGTATCATAGACGTCAAGCTCGCTCGAATAACCCCACGTTCCGTCTGCCCACTTGGTGTCGACCGCCGTGCCTGCATTGACGGCAGCGTCGTCCCAGACGGCATTGTCGTAAATGATCGAATCGAGGCTCCGGCGAAGGGTCTCGACGGCGGCGGACGCCAGCTTCTCCGAATAGGCGGAATCGAGCCTGTTGGTCTCCTCGAAAATGCCGTTCACGATATAGAGCAACAACAGCGCAATGCCGCTCACCGCTGCCACGCTAGGCGCCAGAACCTTCAGGGCAAATGAGGGGGCGAGCGATTTTTGTGTCGGCATGTCCAGCTGTCGGGTTTGAGGGTACCGCGAGCCTAGCCGCAAAGAATTAACGTCCCCTCATCCTGATCGCCCGCATTTGCGGGCAGCGCATTAACCTGTGATGGCAATCAGCTTGCGCTGGCTTTCGGATGCAACCGTCGGCGCGGCGAGGACCTGACCGCGCGGCCCGCCCAGGACCCGCTTTTCCGGGAAGGTGACGACCACTTCTGTCCCCGCCGCCGTCCCGGAGATGATCTTCACCTCGCCGCCATGGGCTTCCATCAGGCCCTTGACGATGGGCAGGCCGAGGCCGGCGCCGTCGATGGCCTTCTTGGTGGCGAAGCTGCCGCGGGCAAAAGCGCCCAATGCGGCCTGGATTTCGTGCTGCGGAATGCCGGGCCCATTGTCCTTGACGCTGATCGTCAGCTCACCTTCGCTGGTGACCTGGCCGCGCACCTCCACCTGTCCGCCAGAGGGGGTGAACTTGATGGCGTTGGACATCAGGTTGATGAGGATCTGGTTCACCGCGCGCTTGTCGGCCATCAGCTTGGGCAGATTGTCGGGCACGCGGACATTGACGTCGATATCCTTCTCGGTCGCCCGCAGAAGCAGCAGGTGGTTCACTTCCTCGACTGCAACCAGCACGCTCAGCGGTTCTTCCTGCAACTCCCGGCGTCCCGCTTCGATGCGTGACAGGTCAAGGATGTCGTTGATCAGCGCCAGCAGATAATGGCCCGAATGGTGGATGTCGTCGGCATAATTCTTGTACGCGGGGACCGATAGAGGTCCGAACATCTCGCGCTTCAACACCTCCGAAAAACCCATGATGGCGTTGAGCGGCGTGCGCAGCTCGTGGCTCATGGTGGCGAGGAAGGCGGATTTCGCCACATTGGCCTCTTCGGCGCGCTTCTTTTCCTCTTCGGCCTTGGCCTTCTCTCGCTTCAGGTCCTCGATGAGGCTGTCCTTCTGCGCCTTGAAGATCAGCATGTCGCGGGCCGTGTCCTGCAGATTGCGGGCCACCAGGAGGAAGAAGGCTTCCAGCGCCACGATGGTGCCGCCAAGAGCCAGATAGACGGGTTCCGCCTCATAGACGCAGCGCAGCGCCACGCCGATGGTCAGCACACCGGTACCGGCAATCAGCACTGGCATGAAGCTGTTGACGATGAGCAGGCGGACCGCGATCACCGCCATGGTCGAGGCGACGAGATAGACGTGCTGCATGTTGCTGGCCGTATTCCAGAACAGGAACAGCGGCAGGCACCAGCAGACACCCACGAGCAATTCCGTGGCCGAGAGCAGGCCGATCCAGTCGCGCTGCTCGTCGTGGCTGCGTTCCCGGGCGAAATAGGTCCGGCACATATAAAGTTGCACGCCCTGGGTGGCGATGGCCGCCGCAAACCAGCCGATGGCGATGGCATAGGGCGTCCACTGCACGGCGGTGACCGCCAGTAACAGCGCCAGCACCGGCATCGCCGGAACCACGCGAATCTGGTTCTTGATGAACATGATCAGCAGCTGATGTTGCCAGTCCGGAACCTTTTCCGGCTTGTCCTGCGTTGCAGATGCCGCCCCCGTCGCATCTTCACCCAGGAAATTGTATCGCCGCAGATCCTGTTGCCTGTCGTTCGTCATCTGTGTCATGGACACACGCCCATCTCATCCCAACCGATCGTCGGTTGACCTTAGAGCCATCCCGCTAAGATCTCTTTATGGGAACGAATAAAGTTTTAAGTTCGGCCCGATGGACAGGTACCAGAAGTTGATTGCCGAGGTCTCCGCCTGCCGGATCTGCCTCGACCGGCCGCGGACGAAGCCGCTGCCCCACGATCCGCGCCCGGTGCTGCAACCCAGCCGCCGGGCGCAGATCCTGATTGCCGGGCAGGCGCCGGGAACCCGCGTCCATGCCTCGGGCCGCCCGTTCACCGACCCCTCGGGAGACCGCCTGCGGGACTGGCTCGGCATCACGCCGGAGGCCTTCTACGATCCCCGCCATCTGGCGATCCTGCCCATGGGCTTCTGCTTTCCGGGGCTCACCCCCTCCGGCGCTGACCTGCCGCCCCGGCCGGAATGTGCGCCCGCCTGGCGCGGTCGACTCCTGGCCGAAATGCCCCAGATCAGTCTGATTGTCTGCCTCGGCGCCCATGCCATGCGCTGGCACATGGGCGGGGTGTTTGAAGGTTCCGTCGACCGGGCCGTGCGCAATTGGGAGGCCGCGATGAAGCTCCACCCCGCCGTCATGCCGTTGCCCCACCCCTCCTGGCGCAACAACGCCTGGCTCAAGGCCAATCCCTGGTTCGAGCGCGATCTGCTGCCCGTGCTCAAGACGGAAGTCGCCCAACGGTTGCGCACGGGCCTTGCCCGCGGCGATGAGGCGGTCTAAGCGGGAGTCACATTTCTGCTATGTGATTGAACAAAAAGGCTGATGATGACCGAGGTGACAAAAGACGACGTTCTGGCCGTACTCAAGCGCATCGCCGCACCCGATGGCCGGGGCAACATCGTCTCGGCAGGTCTGGTGTCCGAGATCGCCATCACCAGCGGCAACGTGATGTTTGCCCTGACGGCCGACCCCCAGCATGCCCGCAGCATGGACATGCTGCGCGCTGCCGTGGAGAAGGCTGTCGCTGCCATTCCCGGCGTCAGCAAGGCGGTGGTGGCCCTCACCGCCGAACGCCAGGCCCAACCGGCGCAGGGCCGCCCCATGACGGCTGCGACCGCACCCGCCAATTCCGGTATCCGCTACATGATTGCCGTCGCCTCCGGCAAGGGTGGCGTCGGCAAGTCCACGACCGCCGTCAACCTGGCGCTCGGGCTCAAGTCCCTGGGATTGCGCGTAGCGGTGCTCGATGCCGATATCTACGGTCCGTCCATGCCCAAGCTGTTCGGCCTCTCCGGTAATCCCCGGTTCTCCGATGCCGACGGCAAGCAGATGAAGCCCATGGAACGCTATGGCGTTGAGCTGATGTCCATCGGTTTCCTGGTGCCGGAAGACACGCCGATGATCTGGCGCGGACCCATGGTCATGTCGGCGCTGACCCAGCTGCTGCGCGATACCCAGTGGAGCGAAATCGACGTCATGGTCGTCGACATGCCGCCGGGCACTGGCGACGTTCAGCTGACATTGGCCCAGCAGACACCGCTGTCCGGCGCCGTCATCGTCTCGACGCCGCAGG
Organism: uncultured Aestuariivirga sp.; assembly: GCA_964510815.1. Taxonomy (GTDB): domain Bacteria; phylum Pseudomonadota; class Alphaproteobacteria; order Rhizobiales; family Aestuariivirgaceae; genus Aestuariivirga. The sequence continues at coordinate 49,272 of CAZECZ010000006.1, read as the reverse complement.
ATCTGGCCCTGATCGACGCGCGCAAGGGCCTCAACATGTTCCGGAAAGTGAATGTGCCGGTTCTCGGCATCGTCGAAAACATGAGTTACTTCATCTGCGGCAAGTGTGGCGAGCGCCACGAGATCTTCGGCCATGGCGGTGCCCGCGAAGAAGCCCGCAAGATCGGCGCACCGTTTCTCGGCGAGGTGCCGCTGGATCTGGAGGTACGGCGCCGTTCGGACTCGGGAGAACCGATCGTGGCGACGCAGCCCGACAGCCCCCATGCGGCGATCTACCGGGATATCGCCCGCCAGGTCTGGGCATCGCTCGAGGGTGGCCAGCTGGCCCGTCCGGCACCGCGGATCGTCGTGGAAGGTTGACAAAGGCCAAAACGGCAGTTGATGAAATATTAACCGTGACTAAAGTCTCTAAGGGATTGAACAACTGAGGGCGAATCGCTGCTGCCCAAGGGGGACGTGATGTCGAAATTGATGTGGATCCTGGGAATCCTGCTCACAGTGGCAGGCCTGGCACTCGGATTGATGATCTTTGCCTCACCGGTGAGCGTCGTCAATTGGGGAGGCGGCATCACGCTCGAAGTGGCCGCTGTGCTCCTTGTCGGCGGCATCCTGGCCATCGGTTTGGGCGGCGTGGTCAATGCCATCTCCAACATGCCCGCGCCGAAAGTCGAAATGCCGGCCTTTGTCCCTCCGGCCGCGGATCCCGCATCACCCATCCCCGAATTCGGGCGCCGCGCGACGGAATCGGCAGCAACGGTCGCGGCTGTTGCAACCGTAGCCGAGGAAGAGGTCTCGGAGCCGGTCAAGGAAACGATTGCAGCTCTCGAGCAGGCCCGTCACAAGATCGAGCAGGCCTTCGATCCGGCCCCGGCGGAGGCAGAAAAGCCGCCGGTTGCCGATCCGGCACCCGCACCCACAGCAGAGCCCGCACCGCAAGCAACGCCGGAGCCCGAGCCTGACCCTGAAACCGAAGCCGAAACGGAATCTGCCGCAGAAGAAGACGAAGACGGTCCGGACGAAACGGCAGAGGGAGAAGTTCTCGAAGAGGGCCAGCTCTACGTCGTCGAAGAGCGTTTCATCCGCGCCCGCCCGGCCCGTATCCTCTCGGATGGTACCGTGGAGGCCGAGACCGACGAGGGCTGGATGCGCTTCGAGAACCTCGAGCATCTCGACGAATATCTCGACGCCATGGCGCCGCCCGCCCGTCCCTGAGGCTCAGCGCCCGCGCGGCATCAGATCGTAGGGGTGCTTCCAGCCGGGCATGGACTTGATCCTGTCCAGCCATTTCTCGACATTGACGAACTGCTGCAGCGGCACCGTCAGCTCATCGCCGTAGTACAGATACCCGCACATCGACAGGTCGGCGATGGTGGCACGCTTGCCGATCACGAACGGGCTGTTGGCCAGATGCGCGTCGACGATCTTCAGTGTGTTGATCGACCGGGTCCTCAAGAACTCCGTCACCGGCGTTTCGCCCGTCTTGGCGAACTGGATCAGGAACCGCAGCGTTGCCAGGTTGGCCGTCAGCTTGTGATTGTCGAACAGGATCCAGCGCCAGATCTCGCGGCGCTCGTCATCGCTTTTCGGCCCGAACTTGCGGGTCTGTTCGGCAAGGTAGTCGAGGATCACGCCCGATTGGCTGAGCTTCACGTCGCCATGCAGCAGCACCGGCGCTTCGCCCATCTCGTTCACCGTCTCGCGGTATTCCGGCTTGCGGGTTTCGCCGTTGAAGAAATCCAGCCAGATCGGCTCCCACGGGAGCCGGCAGAGTTCCAGCATCAACGCTGCCTTGTAGGCGTTGCCCGATTCTCCGAAACAGTAAAGCTTGTAGTCCGGCATGACAGCGCTACCCCTTTGTCCACGGCAAAGTCACCATCGCACGGAGGCAGAAATGCGGAAAGCCGTGAAATGCTTTTCAGCGGCGGCGCATTCTGTCGCCGCTATCTGACGTCCAGAACACTGGTGCGGGCCTTGCGCACCACGGCCGTCGCCGTCGAGCCGCGGAAGAGGCGCTGCAGCCTGGAACGGCCCTCATCGGTGACCACGATCATCCGGTACAGCGACCCCGATTCGACGATCTCCTCCGCTGGTTTGCCCACCGCTACCCTGGTTTCCGCCACCTGGATCTTCATCGCCTTGAGCAGCGATTTGGCATTGGCCACGGCTTCTTCGGCCGCGGGCTTGCCGGCAGGCGAATCCGCCACCGAGAACAATGTGATCGGCTGCCCCATCACATGGGCCAGAACGGCGGACCGGCGCACCGCCTGCATCGAACGCGACGACCCGTCGGTGCAGATGAAATAGCCCTTCTTGTCGAGGCTGTTGCGCGCGACCAGCACCGAACACGGCGCCATGGTTGTCACCGTCTGCACCACCCCCGAATCGAAGAACGACTTGAACTCACCGCGCCAGCGCGACGGCTCGCCGACGATGATCAGGTTGTAGGGCCCGAGTTCATACTGGTCGAGAATGCCATGCGCCACATCGGGCGAGGTCTTGAGCTTGAGGACCACGCTGCGGCCCTCCGGACTCCGGTATTCAACCTTGTTGTCGCCGGCAGGATCGCCCCAGGCGTCCTGGTGCGCGCTTTCCTTGGGCCAGGCCGAGACGTCGATTCCCTCTTCCTTGAGGATATCGAGGGCGCGCTTGAGGTGCTTCACGCCGGGGATTTCGAAGCCGGCGTCCAGCATGCTCTGGCGTGCCAGCCGCATCTGCAGGCCGCCGGAATTCATCCCGATGTCGATGGGCCGCACCATCAGGATGATCAGGTCGCAGTTGTTTTGGATCAGGTAGCGCGCCCCGAACCGCACCGTCACGAAGGATTCGTCGGTGCCGTCGATGCAGGCCAGAATGCGGAACCGGTTGCGCCGTTGCGCGCGCAGGTTCTGCAGCGTCTTCTGGACGGCTGCCTCCTGCCGGTCGGAGAGGATGGATCGGCGGAACACCATGGTTGAGACCTTCTTAAGGTGCCAGCAGCGGCCAGTACAGGACCGAAATGGCGATGAGGGCCACGAACGACAGCAGCATCATGCGGATGCCGATCTTGAGGAAGTCGGCGCCCTTGAGATAGCCTGACGCATAGATGATGGTGAAGGCCGGCTGTGCCGCCGGCGTGAGGTAGCCAAAGGCCGACGAGATGGCGGCGATGAAGCCGGCGCTGACCGGATCCTGGCCGGCGGCAACCGCCGTCTTGAGGATGACCGGTGCCAGCACCGCCACGGCGGCACCCGCAGTCATGGTGTTGGAGACGGCAATGGTCAGCGCCGAGATCACCGCATTGAAGCCCAGCAGATTGCTGGCCCCGACGGCGCGCATGGCATCGAACACGCTGGCCGCCACCCACTCGGCCGCCCCCGTCTGCTTCATTTCGACACCGAGCGAGATCGCCGCAGCGTAGAGCAGCACCACGCCCCAGTTGACGCCACCATTGATGTCTTCCCAGCGCACCAGCCCGAAGACCAGGAACGCCGCCGCCCCGGCGATCGCCACGACACCCAGGCCCAGTTGCGACGAGAAGAATATCCAGCCGAAGATGGTCGCGATGAACAGCAGGATGGTGAGCCAGTCGGAGAACCGCATCGAGCCTTGCATCGACACCTGGGTGCGCAGCCTGCTGATGGCGCGAGACATGTCGGTCACTTCCGGGCGGAAGGTGAAGATCAGCAGCGCCGTGACGATCGGCAGGCGGATCATGAACATCGGGAAGGCGTAGATGATCCAGTTGACGTAATCCATGAGGAAGCGCCGCGTCGCCGGATCGGTGGGATCGAAGAAGAAGTCTTTCCAGTAGCTGATGATGATGGCGTTCCGCGCCCCGCCCGATGGCGTCGCCACGCCGGCGATCGAACAGCCGTAGGAAATCGAGAACAGGATGACGGCCGCGAGGTTGTGGACTTTCTTGGGATCGTTCGAGGTCAGCGTGATCAGCGTGACGCCCACCGGCAGCATCATGGCCGCCACCGTGTGTTCGCCGATGAAGGCCGCCAGAACGCCGCAGACCACCGTGATGCCGAAGCTGATCCAGTACACGTTGGTGCCCGTCATGCGGACGATCCACCAGGCGATCCGCTTGTCGAGCCGCTGCTTGACGATGGCCACCGCCAGCATCAGCGAGCCCATGATGAACAGCACCGAATCGGTCATCAGGCTCTGCGCCACCTTGGTCGGGTCGACCTTGAGCAGCACCACCTCGCCGACGATGATCAGAAGGGGCACGGTCGGCAGCGGCACGGCCTCGGTGATGAACAGCATGGTCGCCATCAGCGACATGATCAGAACCATCTGTCCTTCATGCGTCAGCCCGGCCGGGGTGGGCGCTCCCATGAGCACGAAGCCCACCAGCATGGTGATGAAGAACCAGCGGCGCTTCCACAGGAAGGCCATGTCCAGGCCGCCCATGAAATGGACGTAGCGCTGGTAGCCGCGGCGGCGGAACCGCCCCAGCTTGGCCTGCGGCTCCCTGGCCTGCAAGCTGTCACGAGACAGGACGAACTGGGTGGCGGCGGCGTTCATGCGGCAGCCCTTGCCGCCCGTGCCTCAGCCGTGACAGACTGCACGTTCCAAAGGCCCGGAGGCTTGCTGGCACCAACTTGACCCATCCAGATCCTGTTCTCGCACGAATTGATCAACAATTTACTGAAAGCCTTGAGAGTTTGTTCGAACTCCTGCGCTTTCCCTCGGTCGCCACCGATCCCGCCCACGACGCCGATTGCCTGAAGGCGGCAAACTGGCTCAAGGCCCGGCTTGAGGCCATGGGGTTCTCCGCCAGCCTGCGGCCGACCACGGGCCAGCCCGTCGTCGTCGGCAAATACGAATATCGAGGCGGCGGGTCTCACGTTCCCCACATCCTTTTCTATGGCCACTATGATGTGCAACCGGCAGACCCGCTGGACCTGTGGGAGACACCGCCGTTCGAACCACAGATCCGCAAGGAAAAAGACGGCAAGGACGCCATCATTGCCCGCGGCGCCACCGACGACAAGGGCCAATTGATGACCTTTCTCGAAGCCAGCCGCGCCTGGCTGTCCGTACACGGCGGATTGCCCTTCCGGCTGACCGTGCTGATCGAGGGTGACGAGGAGGGTGACACCACGCACCTCGACCGCTTCCTCCGCGACAATGCGCGGGAATTCGCGGCCGATGCGGCCTTCATCTGTGATACGGAAATGTGGAACGACACGACACCCGCCATCATCACCATGTTGCGCGGTTGTATCAGTGACGAAGTCACAATCACCGGCCCCAGGCGGGATTTGCACTCCGGCCGTTATGGCGGGCCGGCCGTGAACCCGATCAAGGTGCTGAGCCGCATCATGGCCGCCATCCACGACAAGAATGGCCGAATTGCGATCCCCGGATTCTACGACGGCGTGAAGCCCCTTCCATCGGCCCTGCGCAAGCAATGGGCCGCGCTGGAATTCTCCGCCGACAGATTTTTGGGCGATGTCGGCCTCGCCATTCCCGCTGGCGAGACGCGTTTCAGCGCGCTGGAGCAGATGTGGTCACGTCCCACGGCAGAGCTGAATGGCATCTACGGCGGCTACCGCGGCCCCGGCACCAAGACCGTGCTCCCCGCCGAGGCAACGGCCAAGCTCACTTTCCGCCTGGTCGAGGGTCAGGATCCAAAGCACGTCCGCAAGGCGTTTCGCGATTTCGTCAAGGCGCAGTTGCCCGGGGACTGCAAGGCCCGTTTTTCCGATGCAGGTGGCGATAGCACCGGCATCCGCGTGGCGGAGGACACCCCCTGGATCGCGGCGGCCAAGGCGGCGCTCGAGGCCGAGTGGGGCCGCGAGCCGGTTCTGGCGGGCGGTGGCTTCTCGATCCCGGTTGTCGAATCGTTCAAGACCCATTTGAACGTGGACAGCCTGCTTGTGGGCTTTGCGCACGAAGACAATGGAACCCATTCGCCCAATGAGAAATACCACGTGTCCTCCTATCACAAGGGCATTCGCAGCTGGGCCCGCATCATCGCTCAATTCGCTTGAAGGATAGACCATGACCGATCTGAACGCCGTCCTCGCCGCCGCCGACAAGGGTTTCGACAAGAGCCTCGAACGCCTCTTTGCGCTGGTGCGCATCCCGTCGATCTCGACGGACCCGGCCCATGCCGCAGACTGCGAGAAGACGGCCAAGGCCATCGTCGACGATCTCGCAGGGCTTGGCTTCAAGGCCAAGGTGCGCAAGACGCCGGGCCGGCCCATGGTCGTCGCCCATTACACCCCCAGGGGGGCGAAGAAGGACGTCCCCCATGTGCTCTTCTACGGCCACTATGATGTGCAGCCGGCCGATCCCCTGGAACTGTGGAACACGCCGCCCTTCGAGCCCACGTTGAAGAAGGGACCCGACGGCGTTGAGCGCATGTATGGCCGCGGCACCGCCGACGACAAGGGCCAGCTCATGACCATCGTCGAGGCGGCCCGCGCCTGGATCGAGACCACCGGTGGCCTGCCGTTCAAGGCCACCTTTCTCATCGAGGGCGAAGAGGAATCGGGCTCGCCCTCGCTGGTGCCCTTCCTCGAGGCCAACAAGAAGGAACTCGCTTGCGATGCCGCCTTCGTCTGCGACACCACCATGTGGGACGCCAAAACCCCCGCCATCACCACGAGGCTCCGCGGCCTCGTTCACGAAGAGATCACCGTCACAGGGCCCTTGATCGATCTGCATTCGGGCATGTATGGCGGCCCGGCCATGAATCCCATCCGCGTGCTCACCAAGGTGATCGCCGCCATCCACGACAAGAACGGCAAGGTCACCATCCCCGGATTCTATGATGGCGTGACAGAGCTTCCCAAGTTCACGAAGAAGCAGTGGCAGTCGCTCAACTTCTCGGACGCGAAATTCCTCAAGGAGGTGGGCCTCAAGACGCCGGCGGGCGAAAAGGGCAAGAGCGCCCTTGAGCAGATCTGGTCGAGGCCCACGGCCGAGGTGAACGGAATTTGGGGCGGCTATACCGGGGTCGGCACCAAGACCGTGCTGCCGTCCAAGGCCCATGCCAAGTTCACCTTCCGGCTCGTCGGCAAGCAGGATCCGAAGAAGGTGCTGAAGGCGTTTCAGGCCTTCGTGAAGGAACGCATTCCGAAGGACTGCAAGGTCGAATTCTCCGGCAAGGGCGGCGGCAGCCCGGCGACCGAGATCCCGGAAGACAACCCGTGGATCACCAGGTCGGCCAAGGCCCTCAAGGACGAGTTCCGGCGCGACGCCGTGCTGATCGGCTCCGGCGGCTCGATCCCCATCTGCCGCTTCTTCAAGGACATCCTCGGCATGGACAGCGTACTCGTCGGCTTCAGCCTCAATGACGACGCCATTCACAGCCCGAACGAGAAGTACAACGTCTCGAGTTACCGGCACGGCATCCGCAGCTGGGTGCGGATCTTCGGTGAACTGGCCAAATGACCGCGTCCGGTCCCGTCGCCCTCGTGAAGCGCTACCACGCTGCCCTCAACCAATTCGACGCTGCGGTCATCACGCCGATGTTTGCCGCGGAGGCGACCTACACGTCGCCCAGCGTCGGCGTGCTGCGGGGCCGCGATGCGATCGTTGCAGCCATGGAATCCTATTTCACCGAATTTCCGGACCAGGTGGCCGAGGACGAAACGGTCGAACTGGTGGCGCCGAACACCGTCAGATGCGAATGGCGCCTCAACGCCACGTCGACGGCCACCGGCCAGCCCAGCGTGCGGCGCGGCGTCGAGACGCTGGTGCTCACGGAAGACGGCAGGATCCTCACCATCGAGGTGGAGGATCGATGATCTACCATCTCACGGTCGGTTCGATCGTGATCGCCATCTCGGTGGCCATTCAGGCGGAAATGTTCAACCTGCTATCGCGGCGGTTCGAGGCAGTCACCCTGTTGAGCCGGCGCCATTTCCACCGCTTTGCCAACACCGTGGCCATCATCGTGGCCGTGCTGTTCATTCTGCTGGTACAGACCATCATCGTCTGGCTGTGGGCGGTCGTCTTCCTGCTCGTCGGCGCCTTGCCGGAATTCGAGCCGGCCCTCTATTTCTCACTGGTAAGCTTTACGACCGTCGGCTACGGCGACGTCGTGCTCGACCCGCAGTGGCGCCTCCTGTCCGGCCTCACCGCTGCCAACGGCTTTCTCAGCTTCGGCTGGTCCACCGCCTATATGGTCGAACTGGTCCGCCGCACGGCCTAGCGTGCAAAGTTGCGCCAAGCATCAAGACGAACGGCAAACGTCCATGAATTTGCGATAGAGTGTGCGCGCATTGGCGATGAAGCCGTCCATCAGCGGCTCGGCCTCCTTGGCCAGCGCCGCCAATGCGCCAGGTCCGCGGCTCGCCGCCAGCGCCCGCTCGTAGGCCGGGATGCAGCCCCAGTTGGGAATCGTGTCGGGCTCCAGCTCGACATGATATTGCATCGCATAGGCATTGTTTCCGACGCGCATCGCCTGGATCGGGCAGATGTCCGACTTTGCCAGGATGGTGGCCCCTTCGGGCGCCTGCGCCACGCGCACCGAATGCCATTGCAGCGCCTTCGCCCGGTGGGGGAGAGCGCCGAACACCGGGTCTGCCTTTCCTTCCTCCGTCAGGTCCACGTCGAGGATGCCGATTTCCGGCGGCCGCTGCGGACCGCAGGTGCCGTTGAGTGCATCCGCCAGGAGCTGGTGCCCGAGGCACACGCCGAGGAACGGCCGCTGCAGCTCGCGAACCCAGCGCCGGATGGCCCGCTTCTCCGGCACCAGCCAGGGATGCTCGTCGACGTCCCAGACGTCCATCGGCCCGCCCATGACCCACAGCATGTCATAATTGTCGAGCACCGGAATCGGCTCGCCGGCATCGAGTTCCACCGCATCCCACGCGATCCCATCCTCCTTCAGGAACTGGCGGAAGATGCCGGGATGCTCGCAATCGATGTGCTGGAAGACCAGAAGGCGCATGGAAACCCGTTCCCCTGTCAGGTGCCGAAGCTGAAGTCTGTCACATGGGCGGGCGGCGTCAACCCCGGCAGCAGGCGCGGATCATCGACTGGCGCAAGGATCTGAGTCTGGACGGGAATGACGCCGGCCCACACCGGCACGGCATAATCCTCCTCGTCGTCGCCCGGCGGCCCGTTGCGCACCTTTGCCGACACCTCGTCGAGCTTGAGCGAGAGCACCGTTGTCGCCTTCATTTCCTGTGCCGTTGCCGGGCGCAGCGTGTCCCAGCGGCCGGGCCACAGCTTCTCGGTGAAATTGCGCAGCCGCGTCTCCTTCTCGGCCGGATCGTCCACCTTGTGCGCCGTGCCGAAGGCCATCAGCGAGCGATAGTTGCAGCTGTGGTTGAAGGCCGCGCGCGCCATGACGAAGCCGTCGATGATCGACACGGTGAGACACACTTGCGCCTCTTCGCAGGCCTCCAGCATCCGGCTGGCGGACGAGCCGTGCCAGTAGACGTGGTCGCCCTCGCGCCATTGCAGCGTCGGCGTCACGTAAGGGCTGCCCTTGAACACATAGCCGACATTGCAGATCGGCGTCGCGTCGAGAATGGCATGCACGGTTTCGGCGTCATACTTGGCGCGCTTGTTGAGGCGCTTCACGCGGGTGCGTTCGCTCGGGGCATCGGTCATCGTCATCTCCTGTTTGACAAACCTATTGGCCTGATTATGGTCTGTTCGAAAGAACCAAAATGATTGCCAATGAGCAGACCACTTCTCGGCGCCTCCGCCAGTGAGATCGGCATCGACCGTGATGACCGCGAGCCGATCCAGTCGCAGATCGCCCGCCAGGTGCGCGCCCTGGTATTGACAGGCCGCCTCAAGCCGCAAACCAGGCTGCCCTCCACCCGGGCCCTGTCGGAAGAACTGAGCGTCGCCCGCGCCACCGTGGTGGAGGCCTATGAACAGCTTTTGAGCGAGGGCTATCTCGAAACCCGCTCCGGCTCCGGCACCCGGGTCGCGGCCGAACTGCCCGAGTCGCTCCTGGCGTCCACCCCGCAGTCCACGGGCAAGCAGCCGGCCCCCCGGCTTGCCGTCCGGCGCGAGCCTGCGAGGCCCTTCCGCTCCGGCCTCGTGGACTGGGAGAATTTTCCCCACGACGACTGGGGCCGCCTGCTGGGCCGCTTCTGGCGCAATCCGCCGGTGACGCTCTTGGAGCACAATGACCCCTTCGGCTGGATGCCGCTGCGCGAGGCGATCGCCCGCCATCTCTATGAATGGCGCGGCATCTCCTGCGGCGATGAGCAGGTGATCGTCACTGCTGGCGGCCTCGACGCCTTCGATCTCATCAACCGCGCCATCCTGAAGCCGAAGGACCGCATCTGGTTCGAGGACCCGGGCTATCCCACGGCCCGCCGGATCTTCGGCCTCGGCGGCGTCGAGGTCGTGCCGGTGCCGGTTGATGCCGAGGGCCTGGTCATCGCCAGGGGCCGCGGCATCGCCCCCGGCGCAAAGGCGGCCTTCGTCACCCCGGCCCGTCAGTATCCCACCGGCGTCACCATGCCGCTCGCCCGCCGCCTCGAACTTCTCGACTGGGCGGCGGACGCCGATGCCATCGTGATCGAGGACGACTACGACAGCGAATACCGCTACATCGGCCGCCCGCTGCCAGCGCTCATGAGCCTCGATAAGCGTGCCCGCGTCATCTACACCGGCACCTTCTCCAAGGTGTTCTCTCCCATCATCCGCCTGGGCTACATGGTGGTGCCGAAGGCACTGGTCGAGCGCTTCAAGACCGAACGCCTCGCCCACGGCGCGCCGCCCTCGCTGATGGCCCAGCCGGCCTTGGCGGAATTCATGGGGTCCGGCGCCTTCGCCATTCACATCCGCCGCATGCGCCGCATTTATGCCAATCGGCGCCGCGCGCTGCTCGATGCGCTGAAGCCGGGGGACGGCAAGCTGTTCACCATCGATGCCTCGCCCGCCGGCCTCATGCTGCTGCTGCGCCTGACCGGCAAGGCGAGCGATGAGGACGCGGTTGCCCGCCTCGCCGAGCGCGGCATCGAGGCCCTGTCGCTCTCCAGCCACTATGCTGGCCGCCAGCGCGCCCAGGGCCTGCTGCTGAGTTTTGCCGGCTTCACCGACGATGAATTGAAGAAGGCCGCACGCCTGTTGATGGAAGGGCTCACGCCATGACACCTGCAAAGACCACGGCATTCGATTGGGTCAACGCCATCCATCCCCAATGGTCGGCCTGGAACGCCCACATCTGGGACCTCGCGGAAACCGCCTGGCGCGAATACCGCTCGTCCCAATGGTATGTGAAAAAACTCCGCGCCGAAGGCTTCGACGTCGAGGAAGGCTCAGGTGGCATGCCGACGGCCTTTGCGGCGCGCTGGTCCAACGGACCGGGCCCCACCATCATGGCCTATGCCGAGTATGACGCCGTTCCCGGCAACTGCCAGGTGGCCGATACCTATCGCGCGCCCCGCAAAGGCCTGTCGCGCTTCGCCGGTGGCCACACCGACCCGCATTCGGCACTCGGCATGGGCTCCCTGGTCGGCGCACTCGCGGCCAAGGCGGCCATGGAAAAGCACGGCATCACCGGCACCATACGCTTCATGGGCGAGCCCGCCGAGAAGGTGAGGGGCTCGAAGCCCATCCACGCGGCCAAGGGCTACTACGACGGTCTCGACGCCATCATCTCATTCCATCCCTTCTACATGCTGCCGCTCTGCAACACGGCGCGCTGGGACACCCATTGCGGGCCTTACTATGCCGCGATCTACGAGTTCCTCTGCGAGCAGCCGGAAACATGGCTTGCCGGCGCCGTCACCGATGCGGCCGGTGCGCCCATCCCCGCCGCCCATACGGCGGCCCGCGCGCCGGGCGCCAATGATGCGGTGGTCGCCATGTACACGCTGTCGAAGATGATGCGCGACCACATGCTGCCGCACACCGGCACCTGGACGCTCAACGAGACCATCCTCGCCAGCGGCCAGGCCACTGCCGACAATCTCGCTGCCCAGATGGCCCAGATCATGTTCGCCGCCCGCGCACCCGATGTGGCGATGCTGAAGAAGATCTATGCCGTGCTCGACCGCAACGCGGAGGCGGCCGCCGCTGCCGCTCACTGCACGGTGAAACGCCATTGGGTGTCGAAATCAAAACCCGGCCTCGCCAACCACGCGATGGCGGAGATCACCTACCGCAATCTCGAACGCGCCGGCGCGCCGCATTATGGCGCCGAAGCGGTGGCGAAGGCCCAGGCCCTCCAGAGGGAGCTCGGTCTCGCGCCGATGGATCAGCCCTTCGCCGGCGAGTTGAGCCAACTGGTGCCACCACAGGAAGCCGAGCGCCGCCTGCGGAAAGACCTGCCCTCGTGGCAGACACACTACACCTCGGATGATTACACCGACATGACCTGGTTCGCCCCCACCGTGCGATTCTACATCGGCCGCGCCGTACTGAAGGGCCCGCCGGGCTTTGCCTACCCCGATTGGGCGCTCAATGCCTTGGGAGGCATCCCCGCCTGCATTGATCCCACCGTGGAAACGGCAGCCAAGACCATCGCCGCCACCATCCTCGACCTCCTGACGGATAGTGCGGCATTGGCCCGGGCGCAGGAGGAGTTCCAAAATCGGAAGGCCGCCTCGAGCGACCCCGATCCCTGGTGCGACTATGATCCGCCCATTGATTTCCCCTGGCCCGAATATGTGGAAACGCCGCGCGGCCGCTCCTGGTGGATTCCCGCGACGTCAGCCGACCGCGCCTTGGAACGTTAGGCGGCGCGACGCCATGCCGCGTGAAAGCGTCCGGAAATCCTCCCATATCTTCCGGGAGAAGATATCCATGCGCCACATCACCATTGAAATCGCCGCCGCCATCGCCCTGACTTTGGGGGCCATCATCGCCTTCGCAACAAATGCGAATGCGGCGGACCTCGCCGTCACCGGCGCCTTCGCCCGCGCCTCTGCCACGCCCGTGGCGAAATCCGCCGCGGCCTATGTGACCGTCGACAATGGCAGCGACGAGGACGATGCAATCACCGGCGTTGCAACGCCCGCCGCGGCCAGCGCCATGCTCCACAAGACCGAGATGTCAGGCGATGTCATGAAGATGGAGCACGTCGACTCCGTGGCCGTCCCGGCCCACGGCTCGGTCAAGATGAGTCCTTCCGGCCTTCATGTCATGCTGATGGGCCTCAAGGCACCGCTCAAGGAAGGCGAATCGCTGCGGATGATCCTTACCTTCGCAAGATCCGCGCCGATCACGGTGGATGTCCCCATCCACGGCGTCGCTGCCAACGAGTAGCTCACGCCTCGGGCGGCAGGTCCACGTTTGGCGACGTCATGTGCGGCGGTTCGCGCAGCGATGCCAGTCCCTTGTTTTCGCCCGTCCAGCGCCAATACACCAGCGCCACGTAGACCGCCGCGAACGCCGCGCCATACCACCACAACCCATAGGCCATGGGAAGGATGAAGAGTTCTGCCGCAATGATGATGTAATTTGGCTCGCGGAAGGTGTTGAACGGCTTTTCGTCCTCGAACTTTTCGCCTGGCACCACGATGATGCGCGTCGTCCACTGGCTGCCAAGTGCGGCGACGATCCAGCCGCGCGCCGCCTCCAGCGCGATGTAGGCAAAGATCCAGTTCCAGTCGAATGTGAGATTCCAGGCGAGATACCACAGGCCCGCCAGCCAGATCACATGCAGCACGATCATCGCGATATGCGCCGGCGGCCCCACCGCGAAGCCGCCCTTGGCCAGCAGTTTCTTGGTGTTGCGCTTGGCGATGACGAACTCGGCCAGGCGCTGAAGAGTCGCAAGGCCGAGCAGGATGATATTGCTCCACATGGCCTCACCTTAGCAGGCTTTCGCCCCATCAGGCCAGTTTTGCGGCGCGCCTCAGTTTCGCCTCGCGATGCGCCGCATAGAGCCCGCTGGCGATGATCAGTGCCATGCCGGCCAGCGCCAGCGCGTCCGGATATTCGCTGAACAGCGCCATGCCGGAGACGATGGCGAAGATGACGATCGTATAGCGGAACGGCGCCGTGGCCGACAGGTCGCCCAACCGCAGCGTCGCCACCATGAACATGTAGCCCGACGACAGGAATGCTGCCGCCATGGCCAGAAGCCCCAGTTGCCAGGGTGCCGGCTGCACCGCGCCCTCGGCCAGGCTGAGCATCAGCCCGCCCGTGGTGACGAAGACGGCATTGGCCAGCGCCACAGCGAAGGTCGGGATTCGGACCGGAATGCGCTTGGTCATCAGGTCGCGCACCGCGACGGCGAAGACGATCCCGATGGCCAGCACCTCGTAGATGGTGAAAGTCGAAGGCGTCGGCCTCACGATCAGCATGACGCCGATGAAGCCCACGACAATGGCACTCACCCGCCGCCATCCCACGTTCTCGCCGAGGAACAGCTTGGACAACAGCGCGACTGCCAACGGAACCGACTGTGTCACCGCCGTCAGATTGGCGATCTCCATATGCATCAGCGCGGTGAGGAATAGCACGGTGGCAAACAGGTCGAGCCCCGCGCGGATCAGCACGGCGCGATGCCGCAGCAGCGGCACACTCGCCAGGGCCCCCTGGTGAATGCAGATGGCGCCGATGATCAGGATGGCGAAACCGCCGCGGATCATCATGATTTCGCCCACCGGCAGGCTTTGCCCCACGAGCTTCACCAGCGAGTCGTTGCAGACGAACGAAGCCATGGCGATCACCATGTACAGGCTGGCGCGCACGGCCGGATTTTCGGGCAAACGGATCATCCGGCTGCACTAACCCGGAATTGGCAGGCGGGGAATAGCCGCTTGCGCACGCGGGTCTTGCATCATGCGCAAGACCCTTGAAGTCCCGCGATCGGCATCACTGGACTTCCGGGATGAACCGCATAAGGCTCAACACATCAACAGGGAGTTGCCTGACATGCGCATCCGTTTCGCCGCCGCGGCCTTCGTCTACACGCTTCTTTTCAGCCCGGCGGCCCAGGCATCCGGCGGCTTGTGGTGCACGATCGAGGACCACAACCTGTCGATGACCGTGGAAAGCGGCGTCACCCACGGCCTGGGCAGCCCGCTGTTCAATTTCAGGGCCGCGGCCGAATTGAAGGCCGAGGGCATTGCGCCGGACTTCCGCAAGCTCACCCTCGACGACAAGCTCGTCCACCACTGGCTCGACAATGACGAAAGTCGGCTGTCTTTCTATATTGAGCGCGAGCAGGGTGAGTACGGCTCCGTCGAAATCGTGATCGAAACGGCGGGTGACCCCGAGGAGGGTGATTTGCCGGGCACCTATCAGGCCGCCTACTTCGAATCTGCGCGCCAGACAGCCGGGAACGATGGTTATCTGCGCTTCGAGGGCAAGGCCTCCTGCGGCGGCGAATAGCGTTCCATTATTCCGCCGGCGCCGGTTCCGCCGTCACCACTGTCAGATCGCGCGTATTCGGCAGGAACATGGTGAGCAGTCCAATGGCCGGCAGGAACGAGCACAGTTTGTAGACGAACCCGATCGAGGTCCAGTCGGCCAGCGAGCCGAGGAGTGCCGCGCCGATCCCGGCAATGCCGAAGGCCAGTCCGAAAAACAGCCCCGAAATCAGCCCAATGCGCCCGGGCAGCAGTTCCTGCGCAAAGACGAGCATGGCCGAAAACGCCGAGGCGAGGATGAAGCCGATCGGGATCGACAGCGCGACGGTCCAGAAATGATTGGCATAGGGCAGCGCCAGCGTGAAGGGCAGCGCCCCCAGCACCGAGAACCAGATCACCGCCTTTCGCCCGATGCGGTCGCCGATGGGTCCCCCCAGCAGCGTTCCGGCGGCGAAGGCTGCCAGATAGATGAACAGGTCGAGTTGCGCTTCCTTGACCGAGATGCCGAAGGTCTCGATCAGGTAGAAGGTCAGGAAGCTGCTCATCGCCGATGTGTAGACGAACTTCGAGAACATCAGGCAGAGCAGGATCACCAGAGACAGGATGACGGTGTTGCGCGGCAGCGGCGACACGGTTGCCGCCACCCGGCGTCCGCCGCCCTTGGGCGACAGGTGATGGGCATACCACCGCGCCGCATAGCTGAGGATCGCCACCGAAATGAGCGCGATGCCCGCGAGCCAAGCGACGCTCGACTGGCCGTAGGGAATGACGATGAGGGCCGCCAAGGCCGGACCGATGGCCGTGCCGAGATTGCCGCCCACCTGGAACGTCGACTGGGCAAATCCATAACGCCCGCCGGACGACAGCCGCGCCAGCCGCGAGGCTTCCGGGTGGAAGATCGACGAACCGATGCCGATCAGCGCCGCGGCGATCAGGATCATCGCATAGCTGTTGGCGAAGCCCAGCGTCACCAGGCCGATGAAGGTCGTCGCCGGCGCGAACGGGAGCGAGAAGGGCAGGGGATTGCGGTCGGTGAACATGCCAATCAGCGGCTGCAACACCGAGGCCGTGACCTGGAAGGTGAAGGTGATCAATCCGACCTGTGTGAAGGTGAGGTTGTGGAGGTCATGCAGCAGCGGGTAGATCGAGACCAGCAGGGCCTGCAGCGTGTCGTTGATGAAGTGCCCGCCGGTCACGGCAAACAGCACCGCAAGGGTTGTGGCCTGCACCTGGGCGGCCGAAGAGGTCTTCGAGGTCATGGAGGGAGGTCCCGCTGCGTTTGCGCCTCATTTACAGGCGTTTTATCGCAGAGCCAAATGCCGAAGTTGCAGGAAGGCCATGCGCTCGCTCGTGGCGCAGGCTCGGGGGATCAGCCGCCGGTGACGCTCATGTGACGCGCCACGGCCGGCTTGTTCCGGGTACGGTCGATCACGAAATCATGCCCCTTGGGCTTGCGGCCGATCGCCTCGTCAATGGCGGCATGGAGCAAATCGTTGCCTTCCGAGGCCCGCAGCGGCGCGCGGAGATCGGCGGCGTCGTCCTGGCCGAGGCACATGTACAGCGTGCCGGTGCAGGTGAGCCGGACCCGGTTGCAGCTTTCGCAGAAATTATGGGTGAGCGGCGTGATGAAGCCGAGCCGCCCGCCCGTCTCCTTCACTTCGACATAACGCGCCGGGCCGCCGGTCTTGTAGGGCATGTCTTCCAGCGTGAACCGGTCACTGAGGCCCGCACGCACCGCCGACAATGGCAGGTACTGGTCCGTGCGATCGCCCTCGATGTCGCCCAAGGGCATCGTCTCGATGAGCGTCAGGTCCATGCCTTCCCCATGCGCCCAGCGGATCATCTCGGGGATCTCGGCGTCGTTGACACCCTTCAATGCCACGGCATTGATCTTGATCGCCAGCCCCGCCTTCTGAGCCGCGCGCAAACCTTCCATCACCTTGGCGAGGTCACCCCAGCGGGTGATGGTCTTGAACTTGGCCTCGTCCAGCGTGTCGATCGAGACATTGATGCGGCGCATGCCGTGTGCCGCCAGCTGGTCCGCATATTTCGCCAGCTGGCTGCCGTTGGTGGTCAGCGTCAGCTCGTCGAGCGCCCCGGTCTTCAGATGCCGTCCCACGCTTTCCACCAGCGTCATGATGCCCTTGCGCACCAGGGGCTCGCCGCCGGTGAGACGTAGCTTCCGCACGCCCCGGTCGATGAAGGCGGAGCACAGCCGGTCAAGTTCCTCCAGCGTCAACAGGTCCTTCTTGGGCAGGAAGGTCATGTCTTCCGCCATGCAATAGACGCAACGGAAGTCACACCTGTCCGTCACCGAGACCCTGAGATAGGTCACGTGCCGGCCGAAAGGATCGACGAGGTCAGACTGGGACATAACGCGATATATCTGGCCGTATAGAGCGCCCGGGTCAAGCCCGCATGATGTCATGGCTGGGTGGCAGCAATTTGCCCTCCTGCACCAGCCAGGTGCGGAACAGGCCATTGGCCTCCGAGCGGTGGGCGCTGCCGGGCGGTTCCAGCATGTGATAGCCGTGGTCCTGTTTGATCGAGACATCGAACAGTTGCACCAGAAGTCCGGCCGCAAAATCGTCGCTGATGGCGGCGCGCGGGCACAGCGCGATGCCCTGCCCGGCGAGAGCGGCGGCCCTCAGCAGGTTGAAGTCCTCGTAGACGGGTCCCGGCGCCGGTTCCGGGCTGCGGATACCGGCTGCGCGCATCCAGGCCTGCCAGTCGCTGCGGTTGGTGTCGTGCAGCAGCGGCTTGCCCAGGATGTCTTGCGGTGAAGCGAAAGGTCCCTCGCGCTCGAGGTAGATGGGGTTGCACACCGCCACTGTGTCGCCATCGAGAAACCGGGTGACGTGGCAGTCAGGCCAGTCGCCGCGGCCCCACATGATGGCGATGTCGCAGCTGTTGAAGTCGATGCGCTGGCCATGGAACGCGTAAACGACCTTGACCGCGATCTCCGGATGGTCGGCGATGAATTTTGACAGGCGGGGAATGAGCCAGAAGGTGGCGATCGACGGCAGGGAGGCGATGGTCAGTTCCGGCCCGGCCCGGCTTTCGATCAGCCGCTTGCAGGCCACGGCCATGATGTCCAGGGCTTCGGCCAGCGACTTCGCCAACTCCTCGCCGCGTGCGGTGGGCACCGTCTGCCGTCCCTGGCGCTCGAACAGCGTGGTGCCGAACCATTGCTCGAGCTGGCGGATCTGGTGGCTCACTGCCGACTGAGTGACATTCAGCTCGACCGCTGCGCGCGAAAAGCTGCCCGACCGGGCCGCCGCCTCGAAACAACGCAGCGCATTCAGGGAAGGCAGTCTCGGCATCTCTTCTCCATGAAAAATTCTAATACATTATGCGAGAGATCACCATTTGACACAAGACCGGATTCGGCGAAACAAAACGCGCACAGTTCAACCCTTGGAGAGTGCACATGCTCGCCGTCGATCGCCCTGCAGTCGTGGATTATCGCAACAATGGCAAGAAGCCCAGGCCGACGTTTTCGGCCGCTGAAATGCAGCGCCGGCAGGACGGCATCCGCGGCTGGATGGCCAGCGCGAAGGTCGATGCCTGCCTGTTCACCTCATACCACAACATCAATTACCTCTCCGATTTCCTCTATTGCCAGTTCGGCCGCAAATACGGCCTGGTGATCACCAAGCGGCAGACCACGTCCGTCACCGCGGCCATCGACGGCGGCCAGCCGGCACGGCGCACCTTCGGCGACAACATCACCTATACCGACTGGTCGAAGGCCAATTATTTCACCGCCGTCAGGGGGCTGGTGAAGGGTGCGAAACGCATCGGCATCGAGTTCGACCATGTCAGCGTCGATTTCCGCCAGCAGCTTGGCGATGCCTTTCCGGGCGTCGAGTTCGTTGACGTAGCGGCGCCTTCCATGCGGCTCCGCATGATCAAGAGCCCCGAGGAAATCAAGCATATCACCAAGATGGCGAAGATCGCCGACATCGGCGGTGCTGCCGTTGTCGAGGCCACCGCCGTCGGCGTGCCGGAACATGAGGTGGCGCTCCATTCCACCCAGGCCATGGTACGCGAGATTGCCCGCGTGTGGCCCCATGCCGAACTGATGGATACCTGGACCTGGTTCCAATCCGGCGTCAACACCGACGGCGCCCACAACCCAGTCACATCGCGCAAGGTGCAGCGCGGCGACATCCTGAGCCTCAACTGCTTCCCCATGGTCGCGGGTTATTACGTCGCCCTCGAACGCACGCTCTTCGCCGGGACCGCGTCAAAGGAACACATCCGCCTGTGGGAGATCAACTGCAAGGTCCATGACGAAGGCAAGAAGCTGCTGGTTCCCGGCAACCGCTGCTCGGACGTCGCCAAGGCGCTGAACCAGATCTATGCCAGCCACGACCTGCTGAAATACCGCACCTTCGGCTATGGCCATTCCTTCGGCGTGCTCTGCCACTACTACGGCCGCGAGGGAGGCCTCGAACTGCGCGAGGATTGCGATACGGTGCTCGAGCCCGGCATGGTCGTCTCCATGGAGCCGATGATCATGATCCCCGAGGGCGAGAAGGGTGCTGGCGGTTATCGCGAACACGACATTCTCGTGATCACCGAAAAGGGCAACAAGAACATCACCGGTTTCCCTTATGGGCCGGAACATTTGATCGTTCAGGCTGGCAAGGGCCGCAAGGCCGCCGCATAAAGCGGCAGCTCATCGTGTATGCCGCAAATGTTTTGGGCCGTGCCGCACGTGGGACTTTCCATCCCGGGTGCCACGGCCTATGATCCCCGCAGCAACCAAAATAAAAATGTGAGGGTGAGGGTTCAGGGGAATGGCCGGCGAAAATTCCGCAAGCGATGCGATGGTGCGTTTCGTCAACGTGCAGAAGAGTTATGACGGCGAGACGCTGGTCGTCAAGAATCTCAATCTCGACATCGCCAAGGGCGAATTCCTCACCATGCTGGGCCCCTCCGGCTCCGGCAAGACCACGACGCTGATGATGCTGGCGGGCTTCGAGCCGGCCACCCACGGCGAGATCTTTCTGAAGAACAACCCCATCAACAACGTGCCGCCCCACAAGCGCGGCATCGGCATGGTGTTCCAGAACTACGCGCTGTTCCCGCACATGACCATCAACGAGAACCTGGCCTTCCCGCTGCAGGTGCGCAACGTGCCGAAGGCCGAAGTCGAGGATCGTGTCGCCAAGATCCTCAAGATGGTCGAACTGCCGCAGATGGGCAACCGCCGCCCCGGCCAGCTCTCGGGCGGCCAGCAGCAGCGCATCGCGGTTGCCCGTGCCCTTGTCTTCGAACCGGACCTCGTGCTCATGGACGAACCGCTGGGCGCCCTCGACAAGCAGCTGCGCGAGCAGATGCAGTACGAGATCAAGCACATCCACGACAATCTCGGCGTGACCATCGTCTACGTGACCCATGACCAGTCCGAGGCGCTCACCATGTCCAACCGCATCGCGGTGTTCAACGACGGTGTGGTCCAGCAGCTTTCCACGCCTGCCGAATTGTACGAGCGCCCGGTCAACTCCTTCGTCGCCCAGTTCATCGGCGAGAACAACAAGCTCAAGGGCACCGTTGCCGGAGTCGATGGCGGAAATGTCGCCACGGTGAAGCTGGACACCGGCGAAGTGGTGAAAGCGCTGGCCATCAATATCGACTCGAAGGGCGGTCCCACCCTGTTGTCCGTGCGCCCGGAACGCGTCGAGATCAACCCGACCGAAGCCACCGCCGATGCCATCCTCAAGGGGCGCATCGCCGAGCTGATCTATCTGGGCGATCACATTCGTGCCCGCCTCGAAGTGGCGGGGCACAATGACTTCATTGTCAAGGTGCCGAACCGCGGCAGCAACGGCGAAATCGCCGAGGGCCGCGAAGTGAGCGTCGGCTGGAAGGCTGCCGATTGCCGCGCCCTCGATTACGCCGAGTTCAAGCACTAGCGGCATGACCCGGCCAGGCCGCCAGACGGGGCTTGGACGGACCGGACGATGTTTCGCGGCCCTATGTGCGGCCGTGGCGGCATTCATGCCGCTTCCCGTCGGGCAGGGCGCTGATTTCGACGTCGACCTGGCGCTGGTGCTGGCGATCGATTGCTCGTTCAGCGTCGACTCGCGTGAGTTCCGGTTGCAGATGGAAGGGCTGGGCAGGGCCTTTCAGCGGCCCGAGATCAAGAAGGCCATTCTGCAGGGAACCCGCCAGCGGATTGCCGTCGCTGCCATCCAGTGGTCGGATGACAACAACCAGACGGTGGTGGTGCCATGGACGGTCATCGCCGGCGATGCGGATGCCGAGGAACTGGGCCAGGCGCTGGCTGTCCTGCCGCGAAAGCTGGCCCAGGGCGGCACCTCCATCTCCGCGGCCCTGCTGTATGCCGCCGCCTTGCTGGATGCGGCTCCCGCCGCCGAGCGCCGTGTCGTCGATGTCTCGTCCGACGGCCGCAACAACAGCGGCGCCTCCGTCCAGCCGGTGCGCGACCGCGTCGTTGGTCAGGGCATCACCATTAACGGCCTGACGATCATCAACGAATGGCCGACGCTGCAGACCTATTTCGAGAACAACGTGGTTGGCGGCCCGTCTCACTTCGTCATTCCCGCCAACGACTATCAGGACTATGGCGACGCCATCTACATGAAGCTCCTGCGCGAGATCACCGGCCCCGGCATCTCGTAGCGCGGTCCACAGCCAGCGCCGCCGCGCATTAATCCTGACGAAATTTGAGTCCACGAACGCAGCGGCCCTGTGATATGGGCGCGCCATGAGTGATGAATTGTTTGAAAATGCACGCTGGCTGATCGGTGCCATTGCCCGCGCCCTGTATGCCCGCGAAGGCGAAGGCGTCAGCGATGTCCTGGAGCGCATGGCGGAACAGGACCTGAGCGCCGAGTCCTTCGCGCCGCCAGCGCCGGCACGTGTTCCGGCCCTTCGCCATCTCTCCGCCTGCATCGGCGAGACCATGCTGCTCGATTCCGATCTCGCCGCCGCCATCGCTGCGGTGGAGGACAGCTTCAATTGGCGCCGCACCGAGACCTATACCGATGCGCTGTTGGGCCAGGGGTTCACTGACAACTACGGGTGGACCGAGATCATCGGCCCGCACGGTTATTTCCCCGGCGATGATTTTCTCCTTGGCCTGCTGCTGCTGGGCCCCCATCTCAACTATCGCGACCATTACCATCCGGCGCCGGAACTCTATGTTCCGCTGACTCCCGGCAGTGCCTGGAGCAAGGATCGCAGCGCGTTCGAGATCAAGCCGGCCGGCGCCATTATCTGGCACCCCTCCATGGCGCTGCACGCCACCGTCACCGCTGAACGCCCCATGCTCGCCGTGTGGAGCTGGCCCTGCGACACCCACACCTTCACCAAGCTTGCGGAGACATGAAAGGCGCCCTGCGGTTGATCCTCTACGTCCTGGTTGGCGGCTATGTCACGGTCATGCTCGCCATGTTCACGTTCCAGCGCAATCTGCAGTACTTTCCGCGAGACAGTGGACTGACGCCGGCAATCCTCGGGCTGAGGGGCGTGGAGGAGATCACGATCAGGACGGGTGACGGCGAAAACATTGTCGCCTGGTTCGCTGCGGCCAAACCGGATCAGCCCACGATTCTTTTTTTCCAGGGCAATGGCGGCGATCTGGCCGACCGTCACCAACGCATGCGCTACTACCAGTCCCAGGGTTTCGGCGCCCTGTTTGTGTCCTACCGCGGCTACGGCAAGAGCTCCGGCAGCATGTCGGAGCGCGGCCTCATCAATGATGCTGTTGCGTCCCATGCCTGGCTTGTCGCGAAAGGCATCGCGCCAGAGTCGATTGTGGTGGTCGGCGAGTCGCTCGGCACCGGCGTCGCGGTGCAGCTTGCGGCGCAACGGCCTGTGGCGGCAGTCGCCCTCGAAGCGCCCTATGCGGCCGCTGTCGATGTCGCGGCCAGGCACTACTGGTGGCTGCCCGTGCGGCTGCTGATGAAGGACACCTTCCGCTCCCGCGACTTCATTGGCAAACTAAAGATCCCGCTGCTCGTACAACACGGCGACCGCGACGGCATCATCCCCGTAGACCAGGGTCGCGTGCTCTATGCGGCCGCCAACGAACCGAAGGAACTGGTGATCCTGCCGGGCGAAGGCCATGACGTCATCTTCAGCGAGGCGGTCTGGCAGCGCGAGGTGGCATTCTTCCGCCAGCACCTCCAGCCGTCGAACGCGCCTCAGTAACCCGGCGGCGGCACAAAGCCGCCAAACTCCTTCTCCAGCAATTGGGCGAAGCGGATCGATGTCATGTCATCATATTGCCGGGTGATGATCTGCACGCCCGCTGGCAGGCCCTGCGCCGTCAGCCCCATCGGTGCCACGGTGGAGGGCAGGTAGAAACCGCCCGAATAACCCGCCCAGAACAATTGATCCGTCGTCGCAACCCGCTTGCCGTTGACGTCGATGGTGCGCTCGTGGCGCTCGCCCACATGGTCGTGCGGGAAGGCGGCGGATGCCGCAGCCGGGCACAGCATCACATCCCAGTCGTCGAAGAACTGGTCCCACAGCAGCCGCATCTGGTGGCGGCGCTCGTTCACCATCAGCCAGGAACGGTGCGGAATGACGAAGGCCCTCAGCATCCGCGCATGATAGCTGTCGTCATCGGCGGCGAAGCCGGAGACCTTCGCGGCATTGGCGGCGAATTCCTCTTCCGTCTGGCGGCGGCTGGTGGCGGCACGCAGCAGCGTCACATAGACGTCCATTGCTTCCTTGGTGGAAAATGCCGGCCGCGCCTCCATCGACAATGCCTTCACGCGCTCTCCGAGAAACTCTGCCAGCCCGCCGAGCAGGCCTTGCACCGGCTGGTCCACTTCGCTCTCGGGCGCCGTCAGCATCACGGCGACGCGGAAGTCCTTGAGCGATTTCTGCTTTGCCGCCGGTAGCGCGATTGTGGTGCCGCGAGCATCGGTACCGTCACTCCCTGCCATTAATTCCATCATCGTGGCAAGGTCCGTCGCCGAGCGCGCCAGTGGCCCTGCCACGGAGATATCGGTGGGATGCACCACGCCGGGCAGATAGTGCCCGCGATAGGGCACCACACCCCAGGTCGGCTTGTGGCCGTAGACACCGCAATAATGCGCCGGGTTGCGGATCGAGGCCCCGATGTCGGAGCCGATCTCCAGCGCCGACATGCCGGTCGCCAGCGCCACCGCCGACCCGCCCGACGATCCGCCGGGCGAGCGCGTCAGATCCCACGGGTTGTTCGTCGTGCCATAGATGTCGTTGTAGCTCTGCCAGTCCGCCAGCATCAGCGGCACATTGGTCTTGCCGTAGATCACCGCACCCGCATCGGTGAGCCGCTTCAGGGCCACGGCATCTGACGAGGCGATGTTGTCCTTGAAGCGCGGCGCTCCCCAGGTCGATGGCGTTCCCGCCCAGTCGAAGCTCTCCTTCGCCGTCATCGGCACACCGTCGAACGGGCCGGCCGGTTCTTCCTTCTTCAGCCGCTTGTGCGCGGCCTTGGCCGCCGTCCGGGCGCGCTCCACATCCGTCACCACCACCGCATTGAGTACCGGGTTATGAGCCTGATAGCGCTCGAGGCAGAGATCGAGCAGGTCGGGCGCGGTGATCTTGCCCTTGCGCAGCAGGCGGGCGAGTTCGGTGGCGGAGTGATAGTGCAGCGGCAGTTTGGACATGAGTATCTCCAGTTGCGGCGAGCCTAGCGCAGAGGTTTGTCACAAGAAACCGCCGCTGCATGCCTGAACTGCATGGCGCCATGCTGACGGCTGCCCCGGCCTTGTATAAGGAAGCGCCATGGACCGCCGCAGTCTCTTCATCGGCTATCTGCTCGTTATTGTGGGCTCGACGTTGTTTGCCTCCAAGGCGATCTTCATCAAGCTCGCCTATGTGGAACATCACGATGCGCTGCTGATGCTCGCCTGGCGCATGGTCTTTGCGCTGCCGGTGTTCCTCGCCGTTGGCGTCTGGGAGATTGCCAAGCGCCGCCGCAAGGCCGTGCGACTGCCGGACCTGCGCCACGCCGCCGGCGCCGTGCTGGTGGGCCTGGTCGGCTACTATCTCGCCATGATCCTCGATTTCACCGGGCTGCTCTATGTCACGGCCCAGCTTGAGCGTCTGGCGCTCTTTACCTATCCGATGTTCCTGATCTTCATTGGCGCGGCCTTCTTCGGCATGCGGCTCACCTGGGGCAGCATCGTCGCTGCCGCTATCACCTATGCCGGCCTTGCCTTCGTCTTCCTCACCGACTTTACGGCCGGCGGATCGAACATCACGCTGGGAACCGCGCTGGTGCTGGGCTCGGCCATTGCCTTCGCGGTCTATCAGCTCATGGCCAAGCGCTATATCGGCATGATGGGCAGCACGCTGTTCACCTCGCTGGCGCTGTCGGGCGCTGCCGTCGCCACGCTGGTCCACATCTTCGTCACCCGCGGCGGCATCGAAACCGATGTGTCGGCCTATTATCTGTCGCTGGCGTTCGGAACAGGCCTGTTGGCGACGGTGGTGCCGTCCTTCTTCGTCAATGCAGGCATGGGGCGGATCGGCGCAGCCTCCACCGCCATGGTCTCCAACATCTCACCGCTGATCACGATTTACTTTGCAGTGGTGCTGCTGGGCGAGGAGTTCACCCTCGCCCACGGTATCGGCACCGCCCTGGTGGTGGGTGGCGTCGGCTTCCACACCTGGCGGGACTTGAGGGGCTAGTCCAGGCCTCAGCTCACATTGTCCGGAAGCTCTTCCTTGCGCTTGGCCATGAAGGCCTGCAGCGCCTCGTCGATGCCCTCGTCGAGGGCCGGCGCCTGGTATTCCCGCAGCATCTTCTTCCATGTGGCATTGGCGCGCATCACGATGTCCTTCTCGCCATCGTCGCGCCATTGCTCATAGGAATTGTTGTCGGCTAGCCCTGAACGCCAGAAGGCGGTCTCGAAGTGGGCCTGGGTGTGGGCGCAGCCGAGATAGTGTGAGCCCGGACCGACCTCGCGGATCGCGTCCATCGCCTGGCCATCTTCCGAGAAGTCGACGCCTTCCGCGAACTTCTGGAACATGGTGAGCTGATCGGCATCCATGATCAGCTTTTCGTAGCCAGACGCAAGGCCGCCTTCCAGCCAGCCCGCCGCGTGCAGGCAGAAGTTCACGCCCGCCATCAGCGTCGGCCACATGGTGTTGGCGCTCTCATAGGCCGCCTGCGCATCCGCCACCTTGGAGCCGCAGAGGCTGCCGCCCGACCGGAACGGAACGCCCATGCGCCGTGCGAGTTGCGCGGCACCCAGCGTCACCATGGCGGGTTCCGGCGAACCGAAGGTCGGCGCCCCCGACTGCATCGACATGGAGGCCGCAAAGGTGCCGAACACCACGGGTGCACCGGGCCGGCACAGCTGCGTGGTGGCGATGCCGACCGAGGCTTCCGCCAGAATCTGCGTCAGCGTGCCCACCGTCGTCACTGGCGACATGGCGCCGGCCACAATGAAGGGCGACACCACGCACGCCTGGTTGGCCCGCGCCAGCACCTTCAGCGCCCCCAGCATGACGCCATCCCACACCATCGGCGAATTGGCGTTGATGAGCGAGGTCATCACGCAGTTCTGGTCGACGAACTCCTTGCCGAACACCATTTCCGCCATCGCCACCGAGTCGGCGGAACGCTCGCCCGCCGTCACCGAGGCCATGAACGGTTTGTCGGAATACTTGATGTGGGTGTAGATCATGTCGAGGTGGCGCTTGGCCACCGGAATGTCGACCGGCTCGCACAGGGTGCCGCCGGCGTGGTGCAGGCTCGGCAGCATGTAGACCAGCTTGGCGAAATTGCGGAAGTCCTCGATCGTGGCATAGCGCCGGCCCTCGTCGAGGTTACGGATGAACGGCGGGCCGTAGACCGGTGCGAACACCATGTTGTTGCCGCCGATGGTCACACTGTTGGCGGGGTTCCTCGCATGCTGCACGTATTCGCGTGGCGCCGTCTTGATCAGCGATCGCACCAGCCCACGGGGGAAGCGCACGCGGAAGCGCCGGGGATCGGAAGCCGATGGCTTGGCGTCCGCACCCGCGTCCGTCCACATCTTCACGGCTTCTTCGTCCTCATAGAAATCGATGCCGGTTTCCTGCAGCACGGTCTCGGCATTGTGTTCGATCAGTTCCAGCTGCTCGTCGGTATAGGGCTCATAGGGCTTCACCGCCCGGCGGATGAATCCGGCCTGCTTGATGGTGGTCGCGGTGCGCGCGGCACGGCGGGCATCGGCACCACCGCGGGCGCGGCGGCCGGAGGATGCGGGCTGGGCGTCTGTCATGTTTTTGCGGGCCTTGTTGAATTATTTTGTCCTTTTACCATCTCTAGGCGGAATTGCGCAGGCAGAGACGGCAGCAAGCGTCAGGAAGCGGCGCGGAAACGACCGCTTGCAATCCGTCCCGCGCACCCCGCAAACTGTCGCGGGAGATTGGGAAGGGTCATGGAATACAAGGACTATTACAAGACATTGGGGGTTGAAAGGTCAGCCAGCCCCGAGGACATCAAGAAGGCTTACCGGCAGCTTGCCCGCAAGTTCCACCCCGATATCAACAAGGATGCGGGTGCAGAGGACAAGTTCAAGGAGATCAACGAGGCCAACGACGTGCTGGGTGACGCCGAGAAGCGCAAGGCCTATGACGAACTGGGCCAGGGCTTCGCCGCCGGGCAGAATTTCCGTCCGCCACCGAACTGGGAGCAGGCCCATCCGCATACGCAGCGTGCCGGCGCCCACCATGCCGCGGGCGATGCCGAGTTCAGCGATTTCTTCGAGGAAGTCTTCGGGTCCCGCGGCTTCCGCCAGTCGCACGGCTTTCATCGTACGAGACCCCACGCCGGCACCGGCAGGATGCGGGGCGAGGATGCCCATGCCCGCGTCGTGGTGAGCCTGCGCGACAGCATGACCGGTGCCACGCGCCAGATGTCGCTGCGTGTGCCGGAGATCAAGGGCGATCGCATCGAACTGCGCGAAAAGGTCCTGGAAGTGAAGATCCCCAAGGGCATCACCGGGGGCAAGATCATCCGGCTGAGGGGCCAGGGCGGTCCGGGCCTCGGCGGCGGCGAGCCGGGCGACCTCTATCTGGAAGTAGAGTTCGCCCCCGATCCGCTGTTCCATGCCGAAGGCAAGAACGTCCATGTGACGCTGCCTGTCACGCCATGGGAAGCAGCGCTTGGCGCCACCGTCAAGACGCCCGTCCCCGGCGGCAGCATCATGATGCGCATTCCGCCCAATGCCGGCGACGGCCGCGAGTTGCGCGCCAAGGGCAAGGGCCTGCCCGCCGCCGAGCCGGGCGACCTGATCGTCAGGCTCAAGGTGGTGTGGCCCCCGGCCGATACCGACACCGCGCGCGCCGCCTATGAAGCGATGGCACGCGACATTCCGTTCGATCCCCGCAGCGGCTTGGGAGAAGGCTGATGGCAAGAGACATGATGCCCGAAACATTGGACGAAACCTCGGTCCTCACCAAGGACGACCTCTGCCGTGTGTGTCAGGTCGATGCGGCATGGATCGATGAACTGCATGCGCTCGGTGTGCTCGAAAGCCAGTCGCAGGGCCGCGCCTATTCCGCCGTCAGCATCCGCACCATCACGCGGGCCAGAAGGCTTGAACGGGACTTCGCGCTCAACATGCCGGGCGTTGCGCTGGCGCTTGAGCTGTTGGACGAGATCGAACGCCTCCGCGCCGAGGTCCGCAAGCTGCGCTAGAAAGTGACCCGCAACGCCTCCAGCCCATGGAAGTGATAGGTGTTGCGGTAGAGCGGGCGTTCCGCCAGTCGTAGCTTCGGCAGGCGCTGGAACAGGATCGGCAGCGCCACCTGCATTTCGAGCCTGGCGAGCGGTGCGCCGATGCAGAAGTGGATGCCGGCACCGAAGCTCACATGCGGATTGGGCTCGTGTGACGGGTCGAAGCGGTCAGGCTCCGGAAAGCGCTCGGGGTCGCGGTTCGCCGCGCCCAGCATCAGGCCCACCACCTCGCCCTTCCTGAACCGTATGCCCGCAAACTCGAGGTCCTCCAGCGCATAGCGGGTGAACAGATGCAGCGGCGCGTCGATCCGCAACGTCTCTTCCACGTGGCCCTCGCCGATCCCCAAGCGGATATCCTGTTCCAGCAGCGTCTTGATGCCGTTGCCGATGGCATGCACGGTCGCTTCGTGCCCGGCATTGAGCAGCAGCACCGCCGTCGTCACCAGTTCGTCCTCGCTGAGCTTCTGGCCCTGTTCCTCCGCCCGGATCAGTTCCGACAACAGGTCGTTGCCGGGGTTCTTGCGCCGCTCGCTCACATAGCCCCGCATGAAGGCGCTGAATTCGACCGTCGCCTTCACCGCCGCATCCTCGATCGCCCGGTCGCGCCGGGCCTGGTACATCGCCACCATGTCGTGCGACCACGCCAGGAGCTGCTGCGCCATGTCTGGTGGCACACCCAGAAGCTCGCAGATCACGATCACCGGGATGGGTGTCGCGAAATCAGGCAGCAGGTCCGCCTCGCCCTTGTCCTCGAACCGGTCAATCAGCCCGTTGGCGAGATCGGCGATCATCGGCCGGAGCCGTTCCACCTGCCTCGACAGGAACGAGCGGTTGACGAGGGAGCGCAGCCTGGTGTGCACCGGCGGTTCCAGTTCCAGCAGCGAATGCTGCTCGAAGGCATAGAACGGCTTCACGTGGTCCGCGATGTCCGGCCAGCCCAGCTCCTCGCGGCTCGCCACATGCAGGATCTGCCGCCCGAAGCGCCGGTCGCGCAGCAGCGCGTTCACGTCCTCGTGACGGGCGAAGCACCAGTGGCCGTAATGGTCCCACTTGAACGCAGGCGCCTTCGCCCGGATCTCGTGATAATAAGGGTAGGGATTGTTGTAGAAATCCGGATCGACCGGATCGAGCGAAACAGTGCGGCGCGTGGGATCAATCTGCATGGCTGCCATCTTCTAATCCACTCGCGGGAACCCGCAAAGGCCGCTAAGGACGGTGCCCATGAAAGTCTACATCAGCGTCGACATTGAAGGTTGCGCCGGCATCACCCACTGGGACGAGGCCAACAAGGCCCACGCCGATTATGCCGAATTCCGCGAGCAGATGACCCGCGAATGCGTGGCCGCAATCGAAGGCGCAAGGGCCGCCGGCGCCACCGGCATTCTGGTGAAGGATGCCCACGAATCCGGCCGCAATCTCATCGCCACCATGTTGCCGGAAGATGTCCGCCTCATCCGCGACTGGGCGGGACATCCGCTCTGCATGGTGCAGGAGCTGGACGAGAGCTTCGATGCCGTCATGATGATCGGTTATCACAGCGAGGCGGGCTCCGAGGCCAACAGCCTGGCGCACACGCTCTCCAACCCCGCCACCGCCATCCGCATCAATGGCCGTCCTGCCTCCGAGTTCACGGTCCACGCGCTGGCCTCCTCGATGCTGGGTGTGCCCACGGTGTTCGTCTCCGGCGACAAGGGCCTGATGGACCACGTCGAACAGACAAATTCGCACATCACCCGCTGCGCGGTGAAGGAGGGCAGGGGCCAGTCCACCATCACCATGACGCCTGCCGCCGCCTGCGCCGCGATCCGTGACGGCGCCACCCGCGCGCTGAAATCCGATCTGAAGTCCTGCCTGCTGCACATCCCCGATCATCTCGTCGTCGAGATCACCTACGGCAATCCGGTGATGGCCTATCGCCACAGCTGGTATCCCGGCATGCGTCATGTCGGCAACCGCACCATCCGCTTCGAGACGGAGAGCTATTTCGACGTGCTCCGCATGCTGAACTACGTGACATGAAGGAAGCCCGCCGCACGTCAGTCGAGTTCATCGTTCTCGTCGCCCTGCTGAACGCCATGGTGGCGATGTCGATCGACACCATGCTGCCCGCCATCGGTGCCATCGCCAGCGAACTCGGCGCCACCGATCCCAACAGCCGCCAGTTTATCATCACGGTGTTCTTCGCCGGCATGACGCTGGGCACGCTGCTCTATGGCCCGTGGTCGGATTCGGTGGGACGCAAGCCCGCCATCTATGTGGGCCTCGTCTTCTATGCGATTGGCGCGTTGCTCTGCCTGGCCTCGCAGAATTTCACGGTCATGCTCATCGGCCGCTTCATCCAGGGCTTTGGCGCCGCATCCCCGCGCATCGTGTCGATCGCCATGGTCCGCGACGGCAGCGCCGGTCCAGCCATGGCGCGCGTCATGTCCTTCGTCATGACCGTCTTCATGCTGGTACCGATTCTTGCTCCCTCCGTCGGCCAGCTCATCCTGTTCTTCGCCTCGTGGCGGTTCATCTTCTTGGGTTTTCTCCTGATGGGAATCATCGCCGGCGTCTGGCTCTGGCGCCGCCAGCCCGAGACCTTGCCGCGGTCGAAGCGTGTGCCACTGAGAACCGGCCCGCTGCTCAGCGCCGCCATCGAAGTATTCCGCCATCCCGTGACCATGGGTTATACATTGGCCACCGGCTGCATCTTCGGCAGCTTCATCGCCTATCTCGGCACCTCCCAGCAGATTTTCGCCGAGCAGTACCAGCAGGGCGACTACTTCGCTCTGTGGTTCGGGCTGTTCGCCGTCGCCATCGCCATCGCCATGATGCTCAATGGGCGGCTGGTGATGAAATATGGCATGCGGGTGCTGTCCAAATGGGCGTTGCGCGGGTCCATTGCCCTGTCCGGCGTCTTCCTGCTGGCCGCCCTGGTGTTCGGCGGCCATCCACCGCTGTGGATGCTGGGCGTCTATCTCTTCGCCAACTTCTTCTGCTGCGGCATGCTGTTCGGCAACTACAACGCCATCGCACTGGAACCCATGGGGCGCATCGCCGGCATGGCGTCTGCCATATCGGGTGCCGGCTCATCGCTGTTGGCCATCATCTTCGGCGCCATCATCGGCCAGTTCTATGACGATACGGTCGTGCCCCTGGCGGCCGGCTTCACGGTTCTCGGCGTCCTCGCGCTCGCCGTCACGGAGTGGGCCGAACGCCGCAGGGCGTGAATTTTCCGCACCTTGCGAGGTGCCCGCCAGTTCTGATAGCTACGGGACGTGTCAAACCGCTATTCCGCATTCGCCCTCGCCCGCCACGCGCTGCAACCGGACCTTCCCTGGCCCCGCGCCTGGCGCGCCGCTGAACCGAAGCCCTCCTACGACGTGGTCATCGTCGGCGGCGGCGGCCACGGCTTGGCCACGGCCTACTACCTCGCCAAGAACCATGGCATCAAGAATGTTGCTGTGATTGAGCGCGGCTACATCGGCTCCGGCAATGTCGGCCGCAACACCACCATCATCCGCTCCAACTACATGATCGGCGGCAACACCGCCTTCTTCGAGCATTCCCTCAAGCTGTGGGAGGGCCTGTCCCACGATCTCAACTTCAACTGCATGGTGTCGCAGCGGGGCCAGATCGTCATCGCCACCGGCCCGGTGCAGATGGACGTGTTCGCGCGGCGAGGTAACATCATGCGCCTCAACGGCATCGACGCCGAACTGCTCGACCGCGGCGACCTGATGAAGTTGCTGCCCTATCTCGATTATTCGAAGGACGCCCGCTGGCCCGTCTACGGCGCCATCATGCAGCCCCGCGCCGGCACCGTCCGCCATGACGCCGTCGCCTGGGGCTATGCGAGGGCCGCCGACGGCTACGGTGTCGACATCATCGAGAATTGCGAGGTGACGGGTTTCATCATGGAGAATGGTGAGGTCAGGGGCGTCGAGACTTCGCGCGGCCGCATCACCGCGGGCAAGGTGGGGATCGCGGTGGCCGGCCACACCTCCCATGTGGCGAAGATGGCGGGTCTGCGTCTCCCGGTCGAAAGCCACATCCTGCAAGCCTTCGTTACCGAGCCGATCAAGCCCATCGTCCACCATGTGGTGAGCTGGGGTGCCGAGCTCTTCTATCTCTCGCAATCCGACAAGGGTGGCCTGGTCTTCGGCGCTCACCTCGACGGTTTCAACACCTATACCCAGCGCGGCCAGTTCAACCGCATCCAGACCGTGGCGGAATGCGCGGTGTCGCTCATACCCTTCGTCTCGCGCTTGCGGTTGCTCCGCCACTGGGGCGGCATCATGGACATGACGCCCGACGGCAGCCCCTTCATCTGCAAGACCGGCATCAAGCATCTCTATCTCAACGGCGGCTGGTGCTACCAGGGCTTCAAGGCCACGCCCGCTTCCGGCTGGACCTTCGCTCACACCATCGCCAACGACAACGCCCACGCGCTCAACCGCTACTTCGCCCTCGACCGCTTCGAGAAGGGCCAGGAGCTGGACGAGTTCGGCCTCGGCAACTGGACCTACAAGCAATGATCATCCCGTGCCCCCATTGCGGCGACCGCGACGTCTCGGAATTCCGTTACGGCGGCGATGCCTCGAAGCAGCGCCCGGCCCACGGCACCGGCGATCTCGAGGAGTGGCACGACTACGTCTTCGTCTTCGACAATCCGAAAGGTCCGCACACGGAATATTGGCAGCATGTGCTGGGCTGCCGCCGCTGGTTCAGGCTCAGCCGCAACACCGCCACCAACGAGATCGGAGGCCCGGCATGACCGCCTTCCGCCGTCTCGCGTCCGGTGGCCGCATTGACCGCAATCAGCGACTCGCCGTTCGCTTCGACGGCAAGCCGCTGCCGGGTTTTGCCGGCGACACACTGGCTTCGGCGCTTCTCGCTGCGGGCAAATCCGTCATCGGCCGCAGCTTCAAGTATCACCGCCCGCGCGGCATCATGTCGGCGGGCGTGGAAGAGGCCAACGCACTGTTCACGCTGGGCGAGGGCGCGCGCCAGGAGCCGAACATCGCCGCAACGACAACCGAACTCTTCGACGGCCTAGTTGCCACCACCCAGAACGCCTGGCCCTCCGCCGACCTCGATCTCATGGCGGTCAATTCGGTGCTGTCGCCCCTGTTTCAGTCGGGCTTCTATTACAAGACCTTCATGGGCCCCCGCAAAGGCTCATGGATGTTCTACGAGCCCTTCATCCGCAAGGCGGCGGGGCTCGGCGCCGCCACCGATCGGGCCGACCCCGACCGCTACGAGACGCGCTACGGCTTCTGCGACGTGCTGGTCGTCGGCAGCGGCCCTGCGGGGCTGGCCGCAGCGCTCACCGCCGCGCGCAGCGGCGCCCGCGTCGTCCTCGCCGAACAGGATTTCGATCTCGGCGGCAGCCTGCTGTCGGCCTCCGATGTGGGCCATGAGGCCTGGCGCCGCGACTGTGCCGGCGAACTGGCCTCCCTCCCAGAGACAAAAATCAGCACACGGACGACCGTGCAGGGTCTCTATGACGGCAATCTCGCCGTCCTCGCCGAGCGCCGCGATCACCTCAAGCCTGATGCCGCGAAGGGCAGGGCGCGGCAGGCACTCACCATGCTGCGCTTCAAGTCCATCGTCATGGCGGCGGGCGCCTTCGAGCGTCCCTTGGTGTTTTCCAACAACGACCGCCCCGGCGTCATGCTGGCCTCGGCGTTGCGCACCTATGTCAACCGCTATGCCGTGGCGCCTGAAAAGCGCGCCGTCATCGTCACCAACAACGACACGGCCTATGCCGCGGCGATCGATCTCGCCCGCGCCGGTGTCGCCGTCACCGTCGCCGACCATCGCACCACCGTGCCGCCCGCCATCATCGGTCCTGCCGCGGCCCACGGCATCGCCATCTTTCCGGCCACCGGTGTCGCCGATGTCGAGGGCGGCAAGACCCTGTCGCGGGTGAAGCTTGGCGGTGCCCATGCTGTCACCATCGAGTGCGATGCGCTGGGCATGTCGGGCGGCTGGTCACCGGCCGTCCATCTTTCTTCCCACGGCGGCATCAAGCCCCGTTACGATGACAAGATTGCCGCCTTCGTGCCGGGCGGCTTTGCCCCCTCGCATTTTGGCGCCGGCGCCATGATGGGCAGCTTCGGCATGGCTGCCGCAATCGCCGAGGGCGCCAACGCCGGCGCTAAGGCCGCGTCCGCCGCCGGGTTCGGCAAGACGCGGCCGGTACTGGCGCCCGAACATGTGGACGACCGCACTTATGCGATTCTTCCCGTCTGGTTGCCGCCAGAAACCGGCAAGGGCAAGGCCTTCGTCGATTTTCAGAGCGACGTCACCATCAAGGATGTGAAGATCGCCCACCAGGAAGGCTATGTCTCCGTCGAGCACCTGAAGCGCTACACCACACTCGGCATGGGCACGGACCAGGGCAAAACCTCCAACATCAACGCGCTGGCGTTGATGGCGGGTGAGCGTGGCATCTCGATTCCCGACGCTGGCACCACCACCTTCCGCCCGCCCTACACACCGCTTACGATGGGCGCCATCGCAGGGCGCGCGGTCAGTGGCCATTTCCGCCCCACGCGCCGTTCGCCGCTGCATGACTGGCACGAGAAGAACGGCGGCGTCTTCATTGATGCCGGCGCGTGGAAGCGCGCCTGGTATTACACCTGGGCCGGTTCGACGCCGGAAACCGCCTACGTTAAGGAGATGGAACTGGTCCGCAAGGGCGTCGGCCTCGCCGATGTCTCGACCCTCGGCAAGATCGACATCCAGGGTCCGGACGCGGCAGAATTCCTCAACCGCGTTTATGTCAACGGCTTCGCCAAGCTGCCCGCCGGCAAGGTCCGCTACGGCGTCATGCTGAACGACGACGGCATCGTGCTGGATGACGGCACCACGGCGCGCATCTCGGACACGCAATTCTACATGACCACCACCACCGCCCAGGCGGGCGAGGTGATGTCCTGGCTCGAATTCCTCCTGCAAATGCACTGGACCGATCTCAACGTGCAGGTCGCCTCGCTGACAGACGAATGGGCCGGCATGGCCGTCTCCGGCCCCAAGGCCCGCGAGGCGCTGCAACTCGCATTTCCGGATGCGGATGTCTCCCATGAAGGCCTGCCCTACATGGGCTGCAAGGACATCAGTTTCGAAGGCGTCACCGTGCGTCTGCTCCGCATGTCGTTCTCCGGCGAACTCGCCTATGAGGTCCATGTCGCCTCCGATTATGCCCAATCGCTCTGGGAACATATTCTGGCAACCGCCGCACCGCTCGGCATCAAGCCCTATGGCCTCGAAGCGCTGGCGAGTCTGCGCATCGAGAAGGGCCACGTCGCCGGTCTCGAGCTCGATCACCGCAACACGCTGGACGACCTGGGCCTCGGCAAGATGGCGGGCAAAGACAAGGACTATGTCGGCAAGGTGCTCCGCTTCCGCGAGGACTACCAGGCGCCGGAGCGCTGGAGCCTCGTCGGCCTCGAACTGATGGAGCCGGAGAAGAAGCTCCGCGGCGGTTCCATCCTGTTTTCCGCGACCGACGAAATCAAGGGCCACGGCCGCGGCTACATCACCTCCGTCACCTGGTCGACGGAACTCAACAAGTTCATTGCATTGGGCCTCTACCAGGGCGGCCTGAAACACGAGGGCGAGGAGATCGTCGCCGCCTTCCCGCTCAAGAACGAGCAGGTGAAGCTCAGGATTGTCTCGCCCCACTTCATCGACCGCGAAGGAGCCCGCCTTCATGCTTGAGCGGAGATCGGCGTTGGCCACCGCCACGCCTTACAAGAACAGCGAGCTTCACATCGCCGAACGGCGCGGGTTTTCATTGCTGCAGGCAGCGGGCCTCACCGATGATTTCGAGGCCCTGTTGGCCGCAGCCCTAGGTTCCGTGCCGGAAAAGGTAGGACTTGCCCATGATCAGGACGGCCGCACCGTCATGCGGATCGGCCCGTCGCAATTCTGGATCATCGGTCCGGAGACGGACGATCTGGCGGACCGCCTCAACGACTGGTGCGCCGTCACCCCGCTCTCCCACAGCCGCACCCGCATCGGCCTGTCCGGCGCGCCCGCCCGCGCCGTGCTGTCGAAGCTCAGCCCGGTCGATTTCCATCCCAAGGCCTTCCCGCCCGGCAGCTTCGCCCTTACCGGCATCCACCACACGCCCGTCACCATCCACTGCACGGGCGATACCGCCTTCGACATCTACGCCATGCGCACCTTTGCGCTGAATGTGTGGGAGGTCATTACCGATGCGGCCCTCGAATTTGCGGAATAGATCATGAGCGATGCACCCGCCACCGGAGACGTCCTCGAAATCTTCAGCGACGAGCGCAAGCGCTCCTTTCTCAATGTCGATGGCGCCGGACGGCCGCTCAAGTCACCAGTCGCGCCCGATACTATCCATCGCGCCCGTGCCTATCGGCTCCAGCGCATCTGCCGCGAGCTGAAGCGCCAGGACTGTGCCGCGGCGCTGCTCTATAATCCCATCAATATCCGCTACGCCTTCGATTATACCAACATGCAGATCTGGACCATGCACGAGATGCTGCGCTATGCGCTCGTGTTCGCCGATGGTCCTGCCATCATGTTCGAGTTCAAGGGCTGCGAACATCTCGCCAAGCTCGGCTACGGCATCGACGAGATCAGGCCCTCCATCGGCTATCTCTATATGACCCACGGCACCAATGCCGAAGCACAGGCGAAGACCTTCGCCGCCGAGATCGCCGGCCTCATGCGGAAACACGGCAAAGGCGGCCGCCTTGCCATCGATCGCATCGAGCCCCACGGCCTCCATGCGCTTGAGGCTGAAGGCATCGTCACGGCCGACGGCCAGAAGGTGATGGAACACGCCCGCGTCATCAAGGCACCGGAAGAAATCGACATGATGCGCTGGACGATCCGCGTCGCCGAATCCGGCCTCGCCCGCATGTATGAGATGTCGGAGCCGGGTGTCACCGAGAACGAGGTTTGGGCCGAACTCCATCACGAGAACATCCGCTCCGGCGGCGAATGGTTTGAATGCCGCCTGCTGTCGAGCGGGCCCCGCACCAATCCCTGGTACCAGGAGGCGAGCGACCGTGTGATCGCGGCGGGCGATATGATCTCCTTCGATACCGACATGATCGGGCCCTATGGTGTCTGCGCTGACATCTCGCGCTCCTGGACCTGCGGCCACACCCGCATGAGCAACCGGCAATGGTCGCTCTATGCCAAGGCCCAGGACCAGATCGAACATAACCTCGCCCTGTTGAAGCCGGGCCTCTCCTTCCGCGAGTTCAATGAAAAATCCTGGCGCATTCCGGAAAAGCATCAGCCCTTCACCTACAGTCTCGCACTCCACGGCGTCGGCCTCGCCGATGAATGGCCGGTGGTGGCGCTTCACACCACGTTCGGCGAGCCCTACGGCCAGACCGAAGGCATGTTCGAGGCCGGCATGACGGTCTGTGTCGAAAGCCTGATGGCGGAGCAGGGCTCCGAAAGCATCAAGCTCGAAACCCAGGTGCTGATTACCGAGACCGGCGCCGAGCGTCTCGACCATTTCCCGTGGGAGACGCAGTAGGGCTCAGGCGGTTTTGGCCACGTCGGCCACCGTCGCCCCCGAAAGCCGCACCAGATCGCCGAAGCCGATCTCGAACACCGCATTGCCGGTGCCGCCAGCGGCCCAGATGGTCGGGAACACCTTGAGATCCTGGTCGAGATAGACCACGCAAGGCTGCGCATGTCCGAGGGGTGGCACACCGCCGACTTCGAACCCCGTCGTCTCGTGCACGAACTCCGGCTTGGCCCGCTCGATCTTCTCGCCCAAGAGCGCGCGGATTTTCTTCTCATCCACGCGGTTCCGCCCCGAGGCGATCACCAGCACGGCGCGGCCTGACGATGCGGCGCGGAATATGATCGACTTGGCGATCTGCGCCACGTCACAGCCGATGGCATCGGCCGCCTGCTGCGATGTATGGGTGCTCTCGTCGAACTCGACGACGGTGTAACCGTCGCCGAGCGCGGCCTGCACGCGAAGCGCTTGGGGGTGCTGCGAGGGCCGCATCAGCCCCGCATCCGCTTGCCTTCGGGATCGAACGGCGGCTCCATCACGATCGTCGCCTTGCGGTTCTCGCCAATGATCTCGATCTCGAAGGCACCGGCTGACGTGTCGCCCGCCAGCTCCTTCGGCACATAGCCCTGCGCCATCGACTTCTCGACATAATGCGCATAACCGCCCGAGGTGACCCAGCCCACCACCTTGCCGCCGTGCCAGATCGGCTCGTCGCCGAGAACGTCGCAATCGCCCGCATCGACGATCATCGACACGCGCCTGAGCGTGCCGCCCGAGCGTTTCTCTTCCACCGCAGCCTCGCGGCCGATGAAGTCGTTCTTGGTGAGATCGATGAAGCGGTCCATGCCGGCCTCGAAGCCGCCATAGATGGGCCGGAGCTCGCGGAACCAGGTCGGGAAATTCTTCTCGAGCCGCATGGAGAGCAGTGCGCGCATGCCGAAGTTGACGATGCCGTGGGCCGTGCCCGCCCGCATGATCTCCTGGTAGAGGCGGCGCTCATAGTCCGGCGCCACCCAGATCTCATAGCCCAGATCGCCCGTATAGGTGACGCGGTTGATGAGGGCGGGGCAGTGAGCGATCTCCATGGCGCGATGGTCCATGAACTTGAAGGCGGCCCCCGAAACGTCTTCGTCGGTCAGCGCCTGCAAGACGTCGCGCGACTTCGGCCCGGCGATGGAGAGGCCCACCAGACCCATATCCAGCCGCTCGATCTTCACCGAACCGTCAGCTGGCTGATGCTGCTCGAACCAGCGCATGTGATATTTCTGCGCCTGGCTCGATCCCCACATGTAGAAGCAATCGTCCTTCGCCTTGGCGATGGTGAAGTCGCCGATGAGCTTGCCCGCGGGGTTCAGCATCGGCGTCAGGATGAGGCGCCCTGCCTTCGGCATCTTGTTGGTCATGAGGCGCGACAGGAAGGCTTCGGCCCCCGCGCCCGTGAATCGATACTTGGCGAAGTTGGCGATCTCGGTGACGCCCACGCCATTGCGCGTGCCCATCACCTCGGCCTTCACATGCGGGAAGTCGTTGGAGCGGTGGAACGACACGATGTCCTTTGGCTCCACACCCTTGGGCGCGAACCATAGCGGCGTTTCCAGCCCCCAGGAGTCACCCATGACGGCGCCTTGGGCCAGCATGATGTCATACAGCGGTGTCGTCTGCTGCGGCCGCGCCGCCGGCAGCTCCTCATTGGGGAAGCGGATCGAGAAACGCCTGGAATAGTTCTCGCGCACCTTCTCGTTGGTATAGGTCCGCGTCGCCCATTCGCCGAAGCGGGCGCAATCCATGGCCCACACGTCGAAGCCCGGATCGCCGTTCACCATCCATTGGGACAGCGCCAGTCCGACGCCGCCGCCCTGGCTGAAGCCTGCCATCACGCCGCAGGCCAGCCAGAAATTCCTCACCCCCTGCACCGGGCCCACGACCGGGTTGCCGTCAGGCGTAAACGTAAACGGCCCGTTGATAACGCGCTTGATGCCGGCATTGGCGAGTGCCGGGAAATGCTTGTAGCCAAGCTCCAGGTTCGGCGCGATGCGGTCGAGATCGGGCTGCAGCAATTCACGCCCGAACTGCCACGGCGTCTGCTTCGGCTGCCACGGCACGCAGGCTTGCTCATAAGTGCCGAGCACCATGCCGCTGCGCTCCTGCCGCATGTAGATCTCTGACTTGAAGTCGATGATGTGCGGCAGCTCGTGGCCGCGTTCCTTGTTGTAGGCGACGACCTCCGGCATCTCGTCGGTGACGAGATACATGTGCTCCATGGCCAGAACGGGAAGTTCGATCCCCACCATGCGGCCCACTTCGCGGGCCCACAACCCGCCGCAGTTCACCACATGCTCGGCATGGATGTTGCCCTTCGCGGTAATCACGTCCCAGGTGCCATCGGCGCGCTGCGTCAGGTCCTCCACCTTGCAATCCTGATAGATTTCGGCCCCATTGATGCGGGCCGACTTGGCATAGGCATGCGTCGTGCCTTCGGGATCGAGGTTGCCGTCCGCCTTGTCGATCATGGCGCCGACGAAATATTGCTCTTCCAGCAGCGGATGCATCTTCTTGGCTTCCGCCATGGAGATGATGTCGGTCTCAAGCCCCAGATAACGGGCCCGCGCATGGGCCATCTTCAGCCATTCCATCCGGGCCGGCGTGTCGGCCAGGATCAGCCCGCCGGAGCGATGCAGCCCGCAGGCCTGGCCCGAGATGCGTTCCAGCTCGTTGTAGAGCTCGATCGTATAGCCTTGCAGCTTGGCGACGTTGGGGTCGCCGTTCAACGTGTGGAAGCCGCCGGCGGCATGCCAGGTCGAACCCGAAGTGAGAATGTCGCGCTCCACCAGCACCACATCGGTCCAGCCAGCCTTGGTGAGATGATAGAGCACCGAACAGCCGACGACACCGCCGCCGATGACCACAACGCGCGCCTGGGTTTTCATGGAATGTCCTTTTGAATGGGGCCTTTCGCCAGTGTCTTAAACCCGGCGCGCAAGTCCGGCAATCGGCCAGTCCGGTGAAAAGAATTCATCCAAAATCAAATGGCCCCGCCGGTGAGGGCAGGGCCACGGGAAACGAACGTGTCTGATGAGATCAGATCGCGTCCTTGACTTCCTTGGCAGCGCGGAAGCCGAGCTTCTTCGACGCCTTGATCTTGATCTGCTCGCCGGTGGCCGGGTTGCGGCCCAGGCGTGCCGGGCGCTTCTTCACCTGGAAGATGCCGAGGCCGGTGATGCGTACCTTGTGGCCCTTCTTCAGGTTCTTCACGGTCAGGTCCACGAAAGCGTTGAGGAATTCCGTCGAGGCCTTCTTGGTCATCTCGTGCTTCTCGGCGAGCTCTGCGGCGAGCTTCGACAGCGCGATCGTCTGTACCTTGTCGTCAGCCATGTTGTTCTCCTTTAGCGGCTTGGCTGGTGCGAGCGTTATCTCACCTTTCGATTCGTGAAAACCGTTATTTTCAGGGGGTTTTTGGCATGGGGTGCCCAGAACCCCTTGATTTTGGGGGTGATTCGGCGGGTGGAGTTGGTCAATTCGGAAAAACCAAGATAAAACAGCGAGTTATATGTTGATGCGGTTAGTCCCGTGAAGCTGCCGGAGTCCCCGGCGCGCCCGTCGCGATGTCCACATGGTTCTTCAGCGGGATGGGCGGAAGCCCGTGTTTACGGGCGAAGCGGTCGAGATTCGCGCGCCGTCTGGCCTCCAGTGATTCGCCCGACATGTTCTGCGCATGAACCCGGATCGCCACCACCGGCGATGCCAGATGAACGAGGCCATGGCCTCCGCGTGCCACCCGGAGATACCAGTCCCAGTCCCAATAGAATGGCAGATCCTCGTCGAAACGTCCCAACTCGTTGTGGAGGTCACGGCGATAGCACACGGCCGAAATCAGGATCGTGTTGTCGCGTTCCAGGCTCGCGGCATCGGCATCAAACGAAAACTCCAGGGGCGGCTGCCCGTCCTCGAACATCATGGTGCCATCGGCGAAGCAGAACGCAGCGCCCGCCTCCATCGCGTCCGCCACCTTGCCGAGGTAACCGGCGTCGGTCCACCAATCGTCATCGTCGAGGAAGGCGATGGCATCGGCATGCGATGCCGCCACGCCCATGTTTCGGGCCGGCACCGGCCCGCGCTGCCGGTTGTCCAGCACCCTGATGTTCGAGCCCATGCCGGAGACCGCTTCCTGGGCGCCTTCACCGTCATCGACCACGATGATGTCAACGGCGCCGTGGCTTTGCGCCAGCACGCTCTCGACGGCCTGCCGCAGATAACCATGCCGCCCGCGCGTGGGAATGATGACGCTGAAGTGAATCACAGGGGCCCTTTCTGTCAGTACCGCTCATCATATATAGGCTGTCGCCATGATTGCATCCCTTCCCATGTATGACTGGCCCGAGGTTCGCGCCGCCACGGACGCCTGGTGGCAGGGCATCGCGCGGCACCTTGGCGTTGACACCCAACTCACCCGGCAGCCGGACTATTTCGCCCAATGGCGCCGGCCGGACCTGCTGTTCAGCCAGACCTGCGGCTATCCCTTCACCCACGCCTTCGCGGGCAAGCTCACGCTGGTGGCAACGCCTCATTATGCGGTCGATGGCTGCGACGGCCCAAACTACCAGAGCATCGTCTTCGCCCGCGCCCGGGCGCCCCTCGAAGACTTCCGCCACGCCGCCGCCGCCGTCAACAATCCCGACTCCATGTCCGGCATGCTGGCGCTGAAGCTGATCTTTGCGCCGCTGGCCGTACAGGGCCGCTTCTTCGGCAAGGCGGTCGAGACCGGCGGCCACATCAACTCCATGATCGCCGTGCGCGAGGGCAAGGCGGATATCTGCGCCATCGATGCGGTGTGTGTGGCGCTTGCCCGCCGCTATCGTCCAGACTTGCTTGACGGCCTTGTCGAGGTCGCCCGTTCGCCCATGGTGCCGGGCCTCCCCTATGTCACCGTCTCCGGTGACGTCCCGGCTCTGCGCCAGGCCCTGGCCCGCGCCTTCGCCGGCCGTGATCTGCATGAGGCGCGCGATCACCTTTTCTTGTCTGGCCATTCGGTTCTGACGCCACAAGATTATGCCCGCATCACAACACTTGAAACGGCCATGGAACAGGCCGGGGGACTGCAACTCCTATGATCGACCTCTATACCTCGACCACGCCCAATGGCCGCAAGATCTCCATCGCGCTGGAGGAGATGGGCCTGCCCTACACGGTCTGCCCCGTCAGCCTCGACAAGCGCGAACAATTCAAGCCCGAGTTTCTGGCGATTTCGCCCAATGGCAAGATCCCCGCCATCGTCGACCACGACACCGGAGACAGCCTGTTCGAGTCCGGCGCCATCCTCATGTATCTGGGCGACAAGACCGGCCTGTTCTATCCGAAGGAGCACAAGGCCCGCATTCTCGTCCACCAGTGGCTCATGTGGCAGATGGCCAATGTCGGACCCATGCTTGGCCGCGCCCATTATTTCCTAAGGTACAATGCCGGCAAGGCGTCCTTCGCCGAGGAGTGGTTCTACGGCGAGGCCCAGCGCATCTACGGCGTTCTGGACCGGCTGGTCGAACAGCAGGACTTCATGTGCGGCGACTATTCCATCGCCGACATCGCAACGTTTCCGTGGATCGCGAGGCACCCATTCCATCGCATCGATCTCAACGACTATCCGAACGTCCGGCGATGGTATCTCAAGATCGCCGCCCGCCCCGCCGTGCAGACAGGCTACAAGGTGCCCCGCGACGTTTCAGAAATTCCGATGCCGGACTAGCTCTTCTTTTTCGACGGCACGCCTTCGTCCGGTCCCGGCCGGGATTGCACGAACTCCTCGCGCGTTTCGCAATGAAGCGACAGTGCGTGAAGCTTCGGATACTTGTTGGCCGGAAAGGCCTCGGCCAACCGCAGCTTGAGATAACCGATGAGGCAGCCGGCGGAGACGTCGGCCTGCGTCATGTGATCGTCGAAGAACCACGGGTTGCCGCAGTCGTGTTCCAGCTTTTCGAGGGCGGCGGTGAGCTGCGACACCAGCCGCTTGTCCAGCGACTTGCTCAGCATGTCCTCGGGGTGGAAGTGCCGCTCGTAGAATATTGCCACCGCCTTGTCCATGGCACCGGTGGCCAGTGCCACGGCCTGCAGCACCGTGCGC
Organism: uncultured Aestuariivirga sp.; assembly: GCA_964510815.1. Classification (GTDB taxonomy): domain Bacteria; phylum Pseudomonadota; class Alphaproteobacteria; order Rhizobiales; family Aestuariivirgaceae; genus Aestuariivirga. Next base: position 4,706 of record CAZECZ010000006.1, on the reverse strand, counting down.
CGCTCCGGACCATGGGCGGGTGTGAGGGCCCGCGCCGGTCCTGCTATTTCGTCGAGATGGTCGATGATCGCACCGGAGTCGATCAGTGTCTCGCCGTCTTCGAGGATGAGCGACGGCACCCGGATCAGCGGGTTGATCGCCTTCATCTCCTTGGCGTCCTTGAACACCGACATCGTGTTCCGCGTAAACGGCATGTGATAGTGATGCAGCGTCACGGCAACGCGGCGCACAAAGGGTGAGTCATACTGGCCAACGAGGATCATGGGGCAGACTATGGCGCGTCTGCCACCTCGATGTCGAGAGCCTTTCCGAGCACCGCAAACGCCTTTTCGAGCTTGGCGATATTGGTGGCGTGGTTGGGGTCGAGCAGGCGGTCGATTTCCTGGCGGTGCAGGTTCATCCTGCGGGCAAGGTCGGCCTTTCGAACGCCCTGGGCGTCCATGCTCTGGTAAAGCCGGAGTTTCAATTCGACCTGCAGCGGCAATGCGACATGCGGTTCCGAAGGCTTGCCCTTCGAGGGCGCCGGAATGGGCTCACGGTGCGCCATGCGCGCCGCAATGGCCTCGGAAAAGGCGCCAACGGCATAGGAGAGGGCGTCCTCCCGGTCCTCGCCGAAGGTGACGAGTTCCGGAAAATCGGGCGAGGTCACCAAAACCGTGCCCTCATCATCCTGCAGTTTGACGCGATAGGAGATCATTTCAATCCCAGCTGTTTCTTGATGGCCTCGACCAGACCTTTCTTCAGATCCTTGCCGGCACCATGGGCCGGAAGCTGCGAGCGGCGTCCCTTGTAGATCACGGTAATGTGGCCACTTCCGCCATCATGGGTTTCGAATGTACAGCCTTGCTTCTTCAGCCAGCGGCGAAATTCGGAATATTTCATGTCGGGTCTCCGTGTAGAGAACAAATTTAGCCATGTCGGTCTCCATTGATTCTCTCGCTCCGGCGCAGTGGACCATTTGCACCGCTAGGCGAGACCCTCCAATTGATTGGTCCATGATCATAAAATACTCAACAGAATACAGATGTCAACAAATATGTTGACAACTACCCCAGCCGCTCAAGCGCCTTCTCGCGGCCGATGAGGGGCAGCAGATTGGCCAGTTCCGGGCCGTGATCGAGGCCGGTGAGCGCCAGGCGGAGCGGCATGAACAGCCCCTTGCCCTTGCGGCCGGAAGCGCCCTTTACAGCGTCGGTCCACGTCTTCCAGGTGTCCGCACCCCACGGCTCCGGCGGCAGCGCGTCACGCGCGGCGGAAATGAAATCGCGGTCCGCATCCGCAACCACCGGCGCCATCGTTCCCGTGATGACCTGGAACCAGGCTTTAGCATCCGCAAGTCGCTCGACGTTGCCGCGCACCGCCATCCAGAACTCTTCTGTTCCATAGCCGAGCCGGTCCTTTACTGCCTCCCACGGCAGGTGATGTAGCAGCTTGGCGTTAAGCTGCCGCAGTTCCGCCTCGTCGAAACGGGCCGGCGCGCGCGACAGCTTGCCGAGGTCGAAGCCCTCCACCAGCTCGTCATAATCCGCATACGGATGAATGCTGTCCGAGGTGCCGATCAGCGCCGCGTGGCTGACGACGGCCATGGCCTCCAGCCCGCTCTCGCGCAGCGAGGCGATCGACAAAGACCCAAGCCGTTTCGACAAGCCCTTGCCGTCGGCGCCGGTGAGCAGTGAATGATGGGCGTAGGCCGGAACATTGCCGCCCAGCGCCTCCGTCATCTCGATCTGCACCGCGGTGTTCACCACATGGTCCTCGCCGCGGATCACATGGGTGATGCCGAAGTCGATGTCGTCCACCACCGAGGTATAGGTATAGAGAAAGCTGCCATCGCCGCGCACCAGCACCGGGTCCGACAAGCCCGTCGTGTCGATGTGCTGGGGACCGCGAATGAGATCCGTCCATTCCACCACGCGGCCATCCAGCCTGAACCGCCAGTGCGGCTTGCGCCCCTCGGCTTCCAGCCGCGCGCGGTCCTCGTCCGTCAGCTTCAGCCCGGCGCGGTCGTAGACCGGCGGAAGCCCGCGCGCCAATTGCCGCTTGCGGCGGCGGTCCAGTTCGTCCGGCGTTTCGTAGCAGGCATAGAGCCGGCCGGCCGCGCGCAAGGCGCCGGCGACGTCCTCATAGCGCGCCGTCCGCTTCGACTGGTGCTCTTCGCGCTGCGGCTTGATCCCCAGCCAGTCGAGATCGACCGCGATGCCGCGGGCATATTCTTCCGTCGAGCGCACCGTGTCGGTGTCATCATAGCGCAGGATGAATTGCCCCCCGGTCTTGCAGGCATAGAGCCAGTTGAGGATGGCGGTGCGGGCATTGCCGATGTGGATGCGGCCCGTGGGCGAGGGGGCGAAGCGGACGATGCTGGTCATGGTGGGCAAGCGCTATCCTCATCTCAGATATTCGTCAATGACGGCCTTTCCGCCTTGTCTCGCGGGCCATCTTTGCTATGCCGGGTGCGGACCTTGGAGGAGCATCACATGAAGCAGAGACAATTGGGGCAGGGCGGCCCGCTCGTTGGTGAGGTCGGCTTCGGTGCCATGAGCTTCGGCGGCTTCTTCGGCCCCACCGACGAGGCGGCCAGCCACCGCACGCTGGACCGCGCCCGCGACCTCGGCATCACCCACATCGACACCGCCCTGATCTACGGCCCCTACACCTCGGAAGAGTTCATCGGCAGCTATCTGCGCAAGAACCCGGAGGCAAAGCAGCAGTTCGTCATCGCCACCAAGGGCGGCATCGTGCCCAACCCTCGCGGCTTCGACAATTCCCCGGCCTTCATGCGCCAATGTCTTGAAAGCTCGCTGAAGCGCCTCGGCGTCGATTACGTCGAGCTCTATTATGTCCACCGCCGCGACCAGTCGGTCCCCATCGAAGACGTGGCGGGAACGCTGGCGGAGATGAAGCGGGAAGGCAAGATCGGTGGCTTCGGCTTCTCGGAGATTTCGCCGGCCTCGCTGGAGCGCGCGTCGAAGGTCCATCCCGTCGCCGCCGTGCAGAGCGAGTTCTCGCTGTGGTCCCGCCAGCCGCAGCTCGGAATGCTGCAGGCCTGCAAGCGGCTCGGCACCACTTTCGTTGCCTTTTCGCCGGTCGCGCGCGGTGTGCTGACCGACGTGGCACTCGATCCGCCGTCGCTCGAAGACACGGATTTCCGCAAGAAGTCACCCCGCTTCATGGAGCCGAACTGGTCGCGCAACGTCGCGGCCATCCAGCAGTTCAAAGCCTTCGCCAAGTCGCGCGGCTGGCCCACGGCGGCACTGGCCATGGCCTGGGTGCTGCGCCAAGGCGATCACATCATTCCCATTCCCGGCACCCGCACGCCGGAGCATTTGTCAGAGCTTGCGGCCGCCGCATCCATCTCACTGAGCGACGACGATCTCCGCGACATCGACCGCATCCTCCCCCCAGGCTTCGCCCACGGCCACCGCTATTCAGATCAGCAATTGAACGGCACCGAGCAATATTGCTGACATTCAGCGACCGTCCCTGAACCCATTCGTGATCGGATAGCGGCGATCTCTTCCGAAGTTGCGCCTTGTGATCTTGACGCCCGGTGCCGCCTGCCTTCGCTTGTATTCGGCCACATAGAGCATGTGCTGCACGCGCTTCACCAGCGCCTCGTCATAACCCTTGGCGACGATGTCGGCCACGGGTTCCTCATTCTCGATCAGCCCTTCGAGGATGGCGTCGAGCACGTCATAGGGCGGAAGCGAATCCTGGTCCGTCTGGTTCTCCCGCAGTTCCGCCGTCGGCGCCTTGGTGATGATGCGCTCGGGGATGACGCGGCCCAGCGTGTTGCGCCACGCCGCCAGACGGTAGACCTCGGTCTTGTAGACATCCTTGATCGGATTGAAACCGCCGTTCATGTCGCCATAGAGCGTCGCATAGCCCACCGACATCTCGGACTTGTTGCCGGTGGTCAGCACCATGGACCCGAACTTGTTGGAGATCGCCATCAGGATCACGCCGCGCGATCGTGACTGAAGATTTTCCTCGGTAATCCCGGCTTGCGTGCCCTCGAACATCGGCTTGAGCGCCGACATGAAGCCTTCCACCGGCTCCTTGATCGGCACCACGTCGTAGCGCACGCCAAGCAGCTCGGCGCATTCCTCGGCATCGGTGAGGCTGTCGCGGCTGGTATAGGCATAGGGCAGCATCACGCAGTGCACGCGTGCCGCACCCAGCGCGTCGACGGCCATGGCCGCCACCACGGCCGAATCGATGCCGCCCGACAGCCCCAGCACCACGCCCGGAAACCGGTTCTTGTCGACATAGTCGCGAAGCCCCAGCACGCAGGCCTTCCACGTCTCCTCTTCGTTCTCGGGAAACGTGCTGATCTCGCCGGGAAGACACCGCCATCCCTCACCCTCGCGCCGCCATTCGGTGAGGCGCACGCACTCCTCGAACATCGGCAATTGCTGCGCCAGCGAGCGGTCGGCATTGAGCACGAAGGAGGCGCCCTCGAACACCAGTTCGTCCTGCCCGCACACCTGGTTCAGATAGGCCATCGGCATTCCGGTTTCGGTGACGCGTGCCACAACGAGGTTGAGCCGCACGTCATCCTTGTTGCGCTCGAAGGCGCTGACGAGGGGCTCAAACGCGCCATCAATTCGGCCGAGCGCAGCCTTGGCGAGTTTGGCGCGAACGCCAAGACCGCAGGCGATAAAGCTGCCGCCGGGATGGCCGAGGTCAAGGCCATCCCGGCGGCAGCT
>CAZECZ010000005.1:0-62956 GCA_964510815.1 uncultured Aestuariivirga sp. | reverse complement strand
ACTTGAATCATCCTACAGCTGATTTGTATAGCAAATTTATAGGTCCAGAGCCTAGCGTGTGCCGGCCCGCAGCCTCCCTATCAGGTGCTTGCACCGCTTTCCGTTCCGGTAACGCGTACGTTTGCGTGTTGACCCGGCCAATGGATCGGCATTGTCTGGCCTCATCGGCTGTGGCAGGCTCATCGCCGCTCATCGGGCCGGAGCGAAGCACGCTTGGGGCCGTCAGTCCGCGGATCGAAGGTGACAGAGATGGCTTCCTCTCCTACGGCGCCAGTCGGCGACAAGTATGTGCTTCCAACCGGCAAGGCCGATGAAGCCAGGCTCGACGTCATTCACGCGGTCTATGGTCCCGTCAGCATGAAGGCCCTCGATGCGGCTGGCATCGGCGAAGCAGAACGCGCCGCAGACATCGGCTGCGGCACCGGCGTCGTGTCACGCTGGATGGCGGGCCGCATGGGGTCCGCCGGCCGCGTCGACGGCATCGATATCTCGCCGGAACAGGTCGCCGTAGCCAGCGGCATTAATGTGGACGCGGGCTCTGGCGCCGTCGCCTATCACGTCGGCAATGCCTACGAGCCCTCCCTTGAACAAGATGCATTCGATATCGTCTTCTGCCGGCTGGTGCTGTGTCATCTCAAGGAGCCCGGCAGGGCCGTGGAGGCGATGGTGAGCTTGCTCAAGCCGGGCGGGCGTCTGGTGCTGGTCGACATGGACTTGCAGGACATTTTCACGATGCCGCATGACCGATCCTACGCCGACTATGTCCGGGACGTCGTGATACCCTACCAGGAAAAGATCGGCGTCGATTATTCCGTCGGACGGAGACTGCCGGAACTCATGGCGGCGGCTGGGCTTAAGATTGATTCAGTGATGGCAGAGCAGCCGATCTTCCGTGAAGGGCCTGAGAAGCATTTGTGGGAGAAGACGTGGACGGCCGCCCTGCAACGTGCCGTGCCCGAAGGCATCATCAGCATGGAGCGGGGCATGGAATTGCTCGCCGCAATGGAGCGGCACACGGCAAGTCCAGATGTGTGGGTTGCCGTCGCCAAAATGTTTGCCGTCGTCGGACGCAAGCCAAATTGAGTGTCTTGCCGGACCTTCACATGTCGGCCTGAAAGGCTGGCATGATAAGCCGCCTCAGGCCGACACCGGCGCGTGGTCGCGGTTGACGACGAGAGCGGGATCGAGCCGGCCTTCGAAATAGTCGATCACGTTCTGCACCGAGGCCACCGCCATGCGCGCGGCGCACTCGTTGGTGAGGCCGGCCGAGTGGGGGCTGATGGTGACGCGGTCGTTGGAGAGCAGCGGATGATCCCTGGGCGGCGGCTCCTGCGCCAGCACGTCGAGGCCGGCGCCGCCGAGACGGCCTTCCCGCAAGGCGGAATCGAGGGCCGTTTCGTCGATCAACCCGCCGCGCGCGGCATTGATGATGATGGCGGTGGGCTTCATCAGGGCAATCTCTGCTGCGCCGATCGCGGCGCCGTCGCGCGAGCCCGGCAGATGCAGCGACACGTAGTCGGCAGCCGCCAGTCCCGCCTTGCGGTCGCTGACATGGGTGACACCGAATTTTTCCATGGCCGCAGCGTCCACGAAGGGATCCTGCGCCATGACCGTCATGCCGAATGCCTTGGCCAGTTCTGCCACGCGGCGGCCAATTCGGCCGAAGCCCAGAAGGAAAAGAGTCTTGCCGTCGAGTTCGACGGTCTCGAACTTGTTGCGGATCTGCCAGTTGCCATTTCGCGCGGCGGCATCGTGCACCGCCGTGCGGCGGGCGGCGGCCAGCATCAACATCAGCGTGTGCTCGCCGACGGCGCGAGAGTTGACGTCTCCCACTATGGTGAGTGCGATCTTGCGGGCATTGAGAGCCGCGACATCGATGGCGTCGTAGCCGACGCCATGTCGCGACACGACTCGAAGGTTCGGAGCGGTGGCAACCACCTCGGCGGTCAGGGGCTGGGTGCGGATCACAAGCCCGTCCGCCTCGCCGATGAAGGGCGCATAGGACTCCACCGATACCTCGTCTATCAGCTTGTAGGTGAAGCCCTTGGCTTGCTTCAGAACATCGATGCCTGCCTGATGGAGCCGGCCGGCAACCAGAATGTGGGTCATGTCAGTAGCCCGGCTTGGCGGTGGGAGCTGCAGCGACCTGCTCGCCGATCAGCGTGCGCGTGGTGTTGACGCTGGCCTGGGCGGCGCCGGCCAGCAGGCGCACGTCGTTGAGGAGCGTCACCAGATCGAAGCCCCAGCCCACGGCCTTCGCAGCGTAGGAGGGAGTCCCGCAGTGCAGGCAGGCGCGGATGCCGGCGTCATGGGCCTTCTTGAGAATGGTCTGGATCGCCTCCACCATCTCTGGCTCCTCGCGGTCGAAGCCGGTCGGGTACTTGCGGCCGGTGAGGCCCAAGGTGAGGTCGGCGGGTCCGATGTAGATGCCGTCGAGGCCAGGCGTCGAGACAATCTCGTCGAGGTTCTTCATGCCGTCCGCCGTCTCGATCATGGCAAGGCAGAGGACGCTCTCGTCGGCCTTCTGGCCATAGTCGGCGCCATGGGCAAAGACGGCGCGCGTCGGGCCCATGCTGCGCTGGCCGTTTGGCGGATAGCGCATGTAGGAAGCGAATTGCTCGGCTTCGGCGCGGTTGTTGATCATCGGGCAGATGATGCCGAGTGCTCCGGCATCGAGCGCCTTCATGATGTCACCGGCCGAAAGCCATGGCACCCGCACCATAGGCGTCACGGGGTTCGCCTTCAGCACCTGCAGCATCGGTGCCAGCGCGTCGTAGCCCAGGAAGCCGTGCTGCTGATCGATCGTCACGGCGTCGTAGCCCTGTGCTGCAACGATCTCGGCAACGAAGGTGTTGCCGATCGACAGCCAGGCGTTGAGAACCGGTTTGCCTTCCGACCAGCGCTGGCGGATGAGATTGGGCGTCATGACGGGTTGGCCTCCTAAACCGTGACCTGGGTGAGTTTCACATTGAGATAATCTTCGATGCCTTCGCTGCCGCCTTCGCGGCCCATGCCGCTGGCCTTGATGCCGCCGAACGGGGCTTCGGCAGCCGCGAGCGCGAAGCTGTTGATGCCGACCATGCCGGATTCGATCCGCGCCGCAGCTTCCCGCATGCGCCTGGGCTCTCGGGTGAAGACATAGGCCGCGAGGCCCATGTCAGTGGAATTGGCGCGGGCATAGACCTCGTCGTCGGTGGCGAACGGCGTGATGGCGGCGATGGGGCCGAAGTTCTCTTCGGCCAGCGCCAATGCCTCGTCAGGCAGGCCTGAGATCACGGTGGGCTCGAAGAAGAAGCCCTTGTTCTGGCCAGCGGGCCGGCCACCGCCGGTTTCGACCTTGCCACCTTGCTTCCGCGCATCGGAGATGATCGCGTCCATGGCGTCGACGCGGCGCTGGTTGATCAGCGGGCCCATCTGGCTCGATTCATCGAGGCCATGGCCGAGCTTCAAGGCCCTGGCGCGCTCCGTGAAACCTGCAACGAATTTGTTGTGCAACGACTCGTGCACATAGAAGCGATCGCCGGTGACACAGACCTGCCCGGCATTCGCGAACTTCACGGGGATACAGATGTCCAGCGTACTGTCAAGGCTGGCATCATCAAAGACGATGACTGGTGCGTTGCCGCCAAGCTCCATGGTGGTGCGCTTGAATGTTTCTGCGGCATCGCGGATCATCTGCTGCCCAACATGGGTAGAGCCCGTGAGCGAGACCTTGCGCACCTTGGGCGAGGCCATGATCGGCTTGTAGGTCATGTCGGTGCTGCCGACGACCAGATTCACCACATGAGCCGGAATGCCGGCCTGCCTGATGCAGTCGACCATCAGCATGGCGGTGCCCGGCGTCTCGCGCGATGGCCGCACGATGATGGAGCAGCCGGCGGCCAAGGCCGGGGCGATCTTGCGGGCGACGAGGAAGGCCGGAAAGTTCCAGGCGGTGAAGGCGGCAGCGATACCGACCGGTTCGTGGCTGATCTCGATCTTGCCGCCGGGCGCGCGGCTTTCGATGATGCGGCCATAGATGCGGCGGGCTTCTTCGGCATACCAGCGGAACTGATCATATGAGAGGCCCCATTCACGCCGGGATTGGGCGAGCGGCTTGCCGGTTTCCAGCGTAATCCGCTGCGCGGCCTCTTCGGTTCGCTGTTGCATGATGGTGGCCACGGCGTGGAGCAGGCCGGCGCGGGTCCAGGCCGGTGTGGCCCGCCAGAGCGCCAGGCCCTTTTCGGCAGACGCGATGGCCTCTTCGACATCGCCCATGTTGGCGGATGCGGCACGGCCGATCAGCTCGCCCGTCGCCGGATCGGTGATGTCGAGGGTGCCTGCCCCGCCGCTCGCGCGCCATTCCCCGGCAATGAAAAGGCCATGGCTGTCATACATGCGGGTCAAGCTCCTGTTGAACGGCCCCGGCGGGCACGATGTCGCGTCTGCAACTTTTATTGTCAATCATCGTTCAAGACAACGAAAATTTCTGGACGTATCCGGCCGGACTCTGTAAGAGCGCCGGAAGCGGCCTTCTGCCGCCACAACCGCGCGATCAATGGAAACCAGCTCCGGTCCGACCATGGCGACACCGAGCGACGTCAAAGATCAAGTGCCCCGGAATTACGAGGGCATCGTCAACCTGATCACCCGGGAATACCCGACCCTGTCACCGGGCTACCAGCAGATCGCCCGCTTCTTTACCCAAAACCCGAATGCCATCGCGCTGGAATCGATCAACGCGCTGGCGGCCAAGTGCGGTGTTCATCCCTCGAGCCTGGTGCGCTTTTCGCAAACCTTGGGGTATTCAGGGTTCAAGCAATTGCAGTCCGTGTTCCAGACCCGCCTGGCGACGGCCGCGCCCGGCTTCCATGAGCGCATCAGCGCGCTGGATGCCGAACTGTCTCGAAATGTCAAAGACGGCAACATGGGGTTCCTCAAGGACCTGGTGGTGCGTGACATGGCAGCACTTCAGGGCCTTTTGGACAGCGTGTCCGAGGACCTGCTGACGGATGCGGCCAAGCTGCTGACCACGAGCCATACGATCTATATTGCTGGCCAGCTCAGATCTGCTCCGATCGCCTCGCTGTTGCGGTATCTGCTCACCATGCTTCACCGGCGCGTGGTGCTGCTCGATCCGGCCGGCGGCCTGGCCGAAGAGATGGCGAGGACAATGGGCGAGCGCGATGTGCTCATCGCCATCGCCTTCCGCCATTATGCCAAGGAGGTCGTGACGATCTCGGAAGTCGCCATCAACCATGGAACGCCCGTCATCACGATCACCGACAGCCCGCTGTCGCCGCTGGCCAAGGATGCCAAGCTGCTGTTCACCGTGCCGGAGGACGAGTATTCCTTCTCCCGGTCGCTGGCGGCCCCCATGTGCCTCGTCCAATGCCTTGCCACGGCCACGGCTGCGCTGCTGCAACCGAACCGGGGCGACCGGCCCAGGATTCCGAGCGTAACAGAAATCGCCAGGGACAGCACTGCCCGTCTGCCAAGGCCAGCGCGGGGTTCCGGGAAGAAGGGGAGTTGATGGAAAAATTATTCCAAACCCCCTTTCATAAAATCATATGTTCCATTATGTCACCGCGTAGGGAGGATCCGATATGTCAACAGTCCGCTTGACCATGGCGCAGGCCCTGGTTCGCTATCTTTGCAACCAGTTCACCATCATCGATGGCAAGAAGGAGCCGCTGTTCGCCGGCCTCTTCGGAATCTTCGGCCATGGCAACGTGACCTGCCTGTCGGAGGCGCTGGAAGCCGTGCAGGACCAATTGCCGACGTGGCGCGGGCAGAACGAGCAGTCCATGGCGCTGGCCGCCATCGGCTATGCCAAGGCCATGCGCCGCCGCCAGATCATGATCTCACTATCGTCGATCGGGCCGGGCGCGCTCAACATGGTGACGGCGGCGGGGTGCGCCCACGCCAATCGCCTGCCCATCCTGATTCTCGCCGGCGACATCTTCGCCAACCGGCGGCCTGACCCGGTGCTGCAGCAGGTCGAGCACTTCAACAACCCGACAACCTCGGTGAACGACGCCTTCAAGGCGGTGTCGCGCTACTGGGACCGCATCACGCATCCGGAGCAGATCATCTCGTCGCTGCCGCAGGCGGTGGCCACCATGCTCGATCCCGGCGATTGCGGCCCGGCCTTCATCGGCCTCTGCCAGGATACGCAGGAACTGGCGTTCGACTATCCGGAAGCCTTCTTCACGCCGACCGTCCACACCATTCCGCGGCTGCGGCCCGACAAGGACCGGGTGGCCAAGGCGATCGAGCTGCTGAAGGGCGCAAAGCGGCCACTCATCATCTCGGGCGGCGGTGTGCGCTACTCGGGTGCGGAAAAAGAGGTCGCCGACTTCGCGCTGAAGCACGGCATACCGATGGCCGAGACCATTGCCGGCAAAGGCGCTGTTACACATGATCATCCGGCCCATGTCGGACCGATCGGTGTCGTCGGCTCGGCGTCTGCCAACGAGATGGCCGGGAAGGCGGATGTCATCCTTGCCATCGGCACACGCCTGCAGGACTTCACCACGGGATCGTGGACGGTGTTTGCCCACGACGCCCAGTTCATCTCGGTCAATGCCGCACGCTACGACGCCACCAAGCACCGCGCCCTTGCCGTGGTTGGCGATGCGCTGGAGGCGGTGACGGAGCTGGAAGCGGGCCTCGGGTCGTGGAAGGCTGATGCCGCCTGGACCAACAAGGCCAAGGCCGAATTCAAGGAGTGGAACGCGCTCCTCGACAAGCACCAGAAGCCGACCAACGATCCGGTGCCGACCTATGCCCAGGTCGTTGGCGTGGTGAACCAATGGGCTGCGCCGAATGACTCGATGATCACGGCGTCGGGTGGCTTGCCGGGCGAGACCGCCAAGGGCTGGCGGGTGAAGAATCCCAACACTTATGACCTCGAGTTCGGCTTCTCGGCCATGGGCTATGAGATCGCCGCCGGCTGGGGTCATGTCATGGCCAAGAAGGGCGATGGCGAGACCATCGTCATGGTGGGCGACGGCGCCTACCTGATGATGAATTCGGACATCTATTCGACGGTGCTGACCGGCCACAAGATGATCGTCGTGGTTTGCGACAACGGCGGTTACGCGGTCATCAACCGGTTGCAGAACTTCAAGGGCACACCGTCCTTCAACAACCTCATCAAGGACAGCCGCGTGAAGCAGCCTTTCGCGGTGGACTTCGCCAAACATGCGGAATCGATGGGTGCCGCGGCGCGGCATTGCGAAAGCCTCGCCGACCTTGAAGCGGCGCTGAAGTGGGCCAAGACCACGGACCGCACCACTGTCATTTCCATCGTCACCGACGCGTTCGCCTGGGTGCCGGGGGATGCCGACTGGGACGTGGGTGTGCCAGAAGTATCGGACCGTCCTGACGTGCAGAAGGCGCGTGCGCATCATGACGAGATCCGCAAAAAGCAACGCATCGGAGTATAATCCCATGAAAGCAAAACTTGGCATGTCGCCCATTGCTTGGTGGAACGACGATCTGCCGGAACTGAGCGATGACGTGCCGCTGGAGGAGTGTCTGCGCCAGTCGCGCTCGGCAGGTTTTACCGGGATGGAGCAGGGCCGCCGCTTCCCGGAGTCGGCTGCCGAAATGATGCCAATCCTCAAGAAGGCCGACGTCACGCTGTGCGGTGGCTGGTTCTCCGGCACCATTGTCGATGAATCGATCGAGGCCAACCAGAAGCGCATCCAGCCGATGATCGACCTGTTCAAGGCCGTGAACGCGCCGTGCATCGTCTATGGCGAAGTGGGCCGCTCGATCCAGGGCGACAAGTCGAAGCCGCTGGCGACCAAGCCGAAGCTTTCGGGCGACGAGATGAAATCCTATGCCCGGCGGGTGACCGAATTCGGTGACTGGGTCGAGAGCCAAGGCATGCCGATCGTCTATCACCACCACATGGCGGCGGTCGTCGAAACCGAGCCGGAACTCGATTCCTTCATGCACCATTCCGGCATCGCACTGCTGTTCGACGCAGGACACATGGCCTTTGCCGGCGGCGATGTGATGCGGGTGATCGACAATCATCACAAGCGCATCAAGCACGTCCATACCAAGGATGTGCGGATGGACGTCATCAACAAGCTCGACCGGACCAAGCAGTCGTTCCTCGATGCGGTGGAACTCGGCGCCTTCACCGTGCCGGGCGACGGCTCGCTCGACTTCGAGGCCATCGTCAAGAAGCTCGCCGGCTATGGCTACGAGGGCTGTTCGTCGTCGAAGCCGAGCAGGATCCAAAGAAGGCGCCGCCGCTCAAGATGGCTCAGATCGGCCACAAGGAGTTGATGCGCGTCATGACGGCCGCAGGCTACGAGGTGGTGGCCTGACATGAAAGAGCTGGGCATCGGCATCATCGGCACCGGCTTCATGGGCAAGGCCCATGCCTTTGCCTACCGGGCGGCATTGGCGGCGTTTCCGGACATCCCGGCGCCACGGCTTGAGATGATCGCCGACGTCGATGAGGCGTCGGCGGCCAAGGCGGCGCACCAGTACGGCTTTGCGCGCTCGTCGGGCAACTGGAAGGACATGATTGCCGATCCCAAAATCGACGTCATCTCGATCACCACGCCAAACACGTTGCACAAGGAGATGTCGCTCGCGGCAATTGCCGCGGGCAAGCATGTCCATTGCGAGAAGCCCTTGTCGCCGGCGCTGAAGGACTCGCTCGAGATGGTCGAGGCGGCGGAGAAGAAGGGCGTCCATACCCAGGTTGGCTTCAACTATATCAAGAATCCTCTGCTGAAGATGGCGCGCGAACTGATTGAAGCTGGCGAGATCGGCGAGATCACCGGTTTTCGCGGCATCCATGCCGAGGACTACATGCACGATCCGGAATCACCCTGGACCTGGCGCATCGATCCATCGGGCGGACCCGGAGTCGTCGCTGATCTTGGCTCGCACATCATCGGCATGGCGCGCTTCCTGCTGGGGCCGATTGCGGACGTCAATGCGGATATCCGCACCGTGATCAAGTCCCGCCCTGTGGCGCGCGGCGCCAAGGAGCGGAAGGATGTGCTGGTTGACGATGTCGCCCGCATACTCGTCAATTTCGATCGCGGCTGCGGCGGCACCATTGAGGCCAACTGGATTGCCACGGGACGCAAGATGCAACTGGGCTTCGAGCTCTACGGATCGAAGGGTTCTCTGGTCTTCACCCAGGAACGGTTCAACGAACTGCAGCTCTACCGGGCGGGGGGCGAAACGCATGCGCATGGCGTTGACGCCCGCGCGAATGGCTATGTGCGGATCGAGGCCGGCCCGCAGCATTATCCTTACGGCCAGTTCTGCATCGCCGGCGGGCATCAGCTCGGCTTCAACGACTTGAAGACCATCGAGATGGGCGAATTCCTCGGCGGCATCGGCAAGGGCCAAAAGACCGGGCCCGATTTCCGCGAGGCCTATGAGATCCAGAAGGTGGTGGAGACCGCGATCGAGTCGTCGAAGTCGAGGAGCTGGGTGAAGGTCGCCTAGACTGGCCGCCAGAGCAACCTGACTTTTGATGCAACCATCAAAAGTCAGATCAGTTGCTCGCTCATCAACAGGTTGGTGCGTCATTGCTTCGCCAAGACGATTCCGTCTTGGCGCATGACGCACTAGCTAGGTAAGCCATATCCGGCCTTGAGGTGGAAATGGCAGGGTGCCATCGCTGAGTTCCACCTTGACGTTCGCCAGACGGTCGATCCAATCGCTGATGCCAGTGGCTTCAAGCGCAGCCGCCGGGATTGATTGCCAGCGTTCGGAGAAATTGTAGATACAGACCAGCGGTCCGACCGGACTGCGGCGCGCATAGGAAAAGACACCCTCCACGTTTAGATCGAGGATCGACACCGGATTGACAGCATGGATATGGGGTGTGGCGCGGCGGCGCTCAAGGATGTGACGGATGCCGGAATAGATGCGGCCCTCGATGGTTGAGGCGTCATGGCGGCGTTCGGATTTCGCCCAATCCATCTTCGGCCGGTGCATCCAGCGGCCGTCGTGCTTGAGGTGCCCATCCTTCTCGTAGCTGTGGTCGTTGAGCATGCCCAGCTCATCGCCCATGTAGATGAGCGGAATGCCGCCGAAGCTGGCAATGAGCGTATGTCCCATCAGGATGCGATGGATGGCGGCATCGATGGCAGCGGAATCGTTGGCTTCCAGCGCGGCTTCCAGCCCACAGAGCGAGGCGCAGGTGCCATTGGTACGTTTGTCGCCCGTGCCGGGGTTGGACTGGAAGTCGCCACCGCGCGCAAAGCCGCCGGGGAAGCGGCCGGCATAGAAATCGGCGAGGAACGAGCGGTGACTGAATCCCTGGACGCCGACGGCAGCGGCGTCCTCGTCGGTCACCGCCCAGCCGATGTCGTCATGACAACGCAGATAGGTGCCCCAGGTGGCATTGACGAAGCTTTCGGGAAAATGCGAGCGCAGCACATGCGTCATGAGCTTGGTCTCGCGCGTCGCCAGTGCCGACCAGAACTGCACCATCAGTGAATTGTGGTAGGCGAGGTTGCCCTCCTTGCCCGTATGCTTGCCCTGGCCTAGATAAGGAATCAAATCCTTGGGTGCGACGATCGCCTCTTCCTTGTGGATGAGGGCGGGTGCGACGATGCGGCTTGCGGCACGCAGCGCCTGGAGGAGCTGGTGTACCTCCGGCTGGTTCTGGCAATTGGTGCCCATGCGCTTCCACATGAAGGCGACGGCATCGAGCCGCACCGCCTCGACGCCCTGGTTGGCGAGGAACAGCATGATCTCGACGATTTCGAGGAAGACTTGCGGATTTGACCAGTTGAGGTCCCATTGGTGCTCGTTGAAGGTCGTCCACACCCACTTCTTCATGTCTTCGTACCAGGTGAAATTTCCCGGTGCATGGGCCGGAAATATTTCCAGCAGCGTGCGGTCGTACTGGTCCGGCAGGGTGCGGTCGTCGAACATCCAGTAATAGTCCTGATAGCGATGATCGCCGGCGCGGGCGCGGTTTGCCCAGTCGTGCTCCTTGGCGGTGTGGTTCAGCACCAGGTCGACGCATACGCTCATGCCGCGCTGGCGGAGCGCTGCGGTCACCTTCGCAAGATCGGTCATGGTGCCCAGCGCCGGATTGATGGCGCGGTAGTCCATCACCGAATAGCCGCCGTCGCTGTCGCCGGGCCGCGGCTTCAGGCAGGGCATGAAGTGAACGTAGGTGATGCCCAGCTCTTCGAGGTAATCGGCCTTGTCGAGCACGCCCTTCAGCGTTTCGTTGAAGCGGTCGAGGTAGAAGACATAGCCCACCATGTCTGGCCGCTGGAACCAGTCGGGCTCGAGGTCGCGGCGAAGATCGAGGGTGCGGAGCGGCTCGGCGCGCTGTTCCTGCAGGCGGACGAGGGCGGCGATCAGGTCTTGCCGGAAGGTATCGAAGCCGGGTTTTGCCCCGTAGAGCTCTTCCAGGGGGCCGAAGAGATCGCGCTCGCTGCGGGCGAAGCGCATTGCGAACAGGTGCTGCTGGTGAGCCTCCAGTTCCGTTTCCGCCAGGAGCCGTTCGGCGATTGCCATGTTGGCCGGCCGGGTCATGTGTCCTCCCCTGAGAAAACCCAAAGCGCTTTGAATTCTTTGGTAGATTTGTCCGCGCGTATGTAGCCGGTATGAAATTATGACGCCTAAAACGCCCAAAATCAACGGAGTTCATGCCGGGCTGTCGAAGACGTATCTCGCGACGAGCGCTCAAAGCGATTTGAAGAACGGCATGTCTCGTGCCATACTTCGCCGACAGCAGAGGTGAGGAGAGAGGCCATGGCAATTCGCGTGACGGTATGGAACGAGAACGAACACGAGAAGAGCAACGCTCTGGTGCGCAAGCTCTATCCGGACGGCATCCATGGAGCCATCGCCGCGGCTTTCAAAGGCTGCGACGACATCGAAGTGGCGACCGCGACCCTCGACATGGCCGAGCATGGGCTGACCGAAGAGCGTCTGGCCGATACTGACGTGCTGATCTGGTGGGGCCACAAGGCCCACGGCAAGGTCGAGGATCACGTCGTCGAGCGTGTGCAGAAGCGGGTGTGGGAAGGTATGGGCCTGATCGTCCTTCACTCCGGCCACTTCTCGAAGATCTTCAAGCGGCTTCTGGGCACGCCGTGTTCGCTGAAGTGGCGCGAGGCGGGGGAGGTCGAACGCCTGTGGGTCATCAACCGCAACCATCCGATCGCTGCAGGCCTTCCTGAATACATCGAGATCGAGCACGAGGAGATGTATGGCGAGCCGTTCACCATTCCAGAACCGCTTGAGACCGTGCTGATTTCGTGGTTCGAGGGTGGTGAGGTGTTCCGCTCCGGCGTCACGTTCCAGCGTGGGGCTGGCCGCATTTTCTATTTCCGCCCCGGTCATGAGGCCTATCCGACCTATCATCAGCCGCTGGTGCTGCAGGTGATCCGCAATGCGGCGCGCTGGGCCTACAATCCGGCGGCACCCTGGACGTCGATCGATTATGCGCCAAACGTGCCACACGACAAGGCGCCAGTGCCGCTGGAGGTGAAAGGCCCGCGCCTGCACGAAGAGGGCGAAGAGGGCTACCGCTGATGGCGTCAGTTTCCCGGGTCCGGCTGCTGATCCTCGGTACGGGCGGCATGGCGACGTCGCATGCACGGCTATTCGGCGACGATCCGCGGGTCGACGTCGTGGCGGCCTGTGACGTCGATGCGGCGCGGGCCGAGGCCTTTGCCACCACGCATGGCATCGCCAAGTCCTTCGGCGGCCCGGACGCGGCATTGGCGTGGGGCAAGTTCGATGCGGTGTCGAACGTGACACCGGACGCCGTGCATCACCCGACAACCATGAAGGTCATTGCTGCGGGAAAGCACGTGCTGTGCGAGAAGCCGCTGGCCGAGACGTTCGCATTGGCCGACGAGATGGCAACGGCCGCCGACAAGGCGGGCCTCGTCAACATGGTCAATCTCAGTTACCGCAACGTGGCCGCGCTGCAGAAGGCACAAGGGCTGATCTCATCAGGTGCCATCGGCGAGGTGCGCCATGTTGAGGCGTCCTACCGGCAGAGCTGGCTGGTCGGCAATTCCTGGGGAGACTGGCGCACCGATCCCAAGTGGTTGTGGCGTCTGTCGGAGGCCCATGGCTCGCGGGGGGTGCTCGGCGATGTTGGCATCCATATCCTCGACTTCGCGACCTACGCCATCGGCATGATGCCGGTTTCGCTGCAGGCGCGTCTCAAGACGTTCGACAAGGCGAAAGATGGGAAGATTGGCGCCTATCTGCTGGATGCCAATGACAGCGCATCGCTGCAGGTGGAGTTCGCCAATGGCGCGCTGGGTGTGATTCACGCCAGCCGCTTCATGACGGGGTATGCCAATACGCTGAAGCTCGACGTGTTCGGCACGGAGGGCGCAATCGAGATCAATCATGGCCTTGAGTGGACGGAAATCCGGATGTGTTCCGGCGAGGACGTGCACAATCTGGCCTGGCGGCGGGTGCAAACGGAGCCGGTACCGACCATTCATCGCCGCTTCATCGATGCAATCGTCACGGGTGGGGGCGGTGAGCCGTCGTTCCGGCGCGGCGCGGATCTGCAGGCGGTGCTCGACCTCTGCTTCAGCCCGGCGGCAGCACAAGGGGCCGCAGTGTCGAATAACGGCTGACGTCAAGCCTTCGCTTCGATGGCAAGGCGGATGGCGGCGAGGGGTGCCGTGTCGTCGAAGACAACCGTCTTGCCGTCCAGCGTGACGCCTAGCGCCGCCCACAGCGATTCAAGATCCGGCGAGACCGGTTCGACACGCATGGCATCGTATTGTTCGGTCAGCACCCGTGTTCCGGTGGCCGCATCGCCCAAAGCGAGGGTCTCCCGGAAATCCCATTCATGCCTGAAATCGCGCTGGGCGTTGATGGCGCGCAGTGCCTGCTGCAAGCCGCTGGCATTGGCCGTCGCCTTGCGGATGGCGATGTCGGCCAGCAGACAATAGATGGCGCCGCCCCAATAGGTGCGTCCCCAGGTCGGCGTCACGTCGTAACCACCTTCGCCAGGCTTCGGCAGGCCGCGCGGCATCATGGTGACGAAATCGTACCAGATCTGGGCTGGCCGGAGGTGGCCCGCCTGAACGCGGGCGATCGACTCGACATAGACCGCCAGGCCCTCGGCCATCCAGTTGTGGCGCCGGTTCATCCATGGAAACGCCAGATGCACCATTTCGTGGACCATCACCCAGTCTTTATGAAGCAAGTCGTCTTCCGTGCTCGCGGCGCCGACGCGGACGCGAACCAGCGGCTTGGCGCCCGGAAAACTCTGCCCACCGCGCACACCCCGGCCGCCGGTGACGATGATGTGCAAATAGGCCTCGGGAACCGGAAAGCGGCCGTAGTAGGCAATTACCGCTTCTGCACTCCGATCGATCCAGCGCCGGATGAGACTGCCGGTCGATGGGGGTGCGTCGCCTTCGATTTCGAGGGTGGCTGAGGCTTGTCCAAGGGAAAGACGGACCGTATCGGCCCGCGCCGCGATGGGGAGCATCAGCAGGGGCCCTGCGATCATGCTGCGCCGTTTCATGGCCCCTACTCCAGCCCAAGCCATCTTCACGGGCGAGACAATTTTCCGTGTCGAACAGAGGGTGGCTAGAGGGTGCCGGGCCAGCACGACCGGTGCGGTGAACAGTGCTTGATTCAGACGCCGCCTTGCCTTAAGTCCCGCCCTCGCAACGGAAGGGTGGCCGAGTGGTTGAAGGCGCACGCCTGGAACGCGTGTTTACGTGAAAGCGTAACGAGGGTTCGAATCCCTCTCCTTCCGCCACTTAATTTATTGATATTGTTCAATAAAATAGATTTTCGGTCTTGGTGGAAATTGTCCCCGTCATGTCCGCGGCTTGCGCCGTTCGCCTATCATTTTGCCGTCTGCAGAGACGCCGTTGGTGCGGCATCCCGGCACGATCTGGAGTCGAAGTCTCTTGCCTGCCGCGGCGGGATCGGAAGCTGGCGGCGGAACGGCGATGTCCACGGCACGCGTTGGTAGAGTCGCTGGCTGATACCAAGTTGACGATGGTTCGGCTGCGCTGCCACCCTCACTGCAAACAGATGATTGAAACTGGCAACGGCAGATTCTGCTTCAAGGCAAATGTCGAAGGGTCCAGTCCGAACCGGAAAAAGCTGCCTCTTGACCGTACCCACCCGAAGCCCGAAACACTGTTGGCCCGGATTTCTTGTCGACGAAAAGCCCCGGGCAACTCTTAGCGAAACTCAGCAGTGTGGTGCGTGGGGAAGTCAAAACATGACGATGAAATTGCCTGAATTGTTGGATGTCTGTGACCGCATCGACCTCACACACAAGCTGCGGAACGGGATGCCAGTGTGGCCGACTCACCCGAAGTTCGAACAGAGAGCCGTATCGTCGTTCGACAATGGCGACATTGCCTGCAATCATTCACTTTCATTAAGCGAACACAGCGGAACGCATTTCGATGCGCCGTGCCATTTCATTCCTGGTGGCCGCAGCATCGATGAAGTGCCTCTCGACCGCTTCTTCGGTAGAATGCTGACCATCGACGCTACCGACATGGCGCCCGATACAGAGATGGAGGCGCAGCGAATCGCCGATTTCGAAGCGCGTCACGGTTTAGTCAAGTCGGGTGATGCAGTGGTATTCAGCTTCGGCTGGGCTCAATACTGGGAGCATCCGACGCTGGCAGAGAAGTTCCTGCGCGACTGGCCGGGCCTGTCTAAGTCGGCCGCGGAGTTGCTCGTGAGCCGCGGCGTGCGCCTGGTGGCCACGGACGCCATGTCTATCGACCGCTTCGGTTCGACGGATTTCCCCGCACACCGCACCTTGCTCGCCGCAGAGGTTCTCATCGGCGAGAATTTCAACAATCTGAACCGCGTTCCACCGGTTTGCTATCTGACCACCCTGCCACTTCCTATCCAGGGTGGCACGGGTTCTCCTCTGCGCGCAATAGCGCTTGTGCAGCGGCAGGGCTAACGCGACGGCGGGACTGGCAATTCCATCGAGAAGATGGCTGGCGCCTACGCCACTGGAAGCTCTTCGGTCCAAACAACTTCTGTGAGCCGCAAGTGGACATCGACAGCGGCTCGAGCAGCTTCCGGATCACCCTTCCGAATCGCTTCAAAGATCGCTGTGTGCTGCTGTTCAATCGCGGACTTCTCTTTTCGTGGATCTGCCGACTTCAGAATCTTCTCATACCCGCGTTGGACGAAGGCCGTTATCAAGTCTGACATCCCGTGAATGGTGTGAGACAGGATGATGTTATGTGATGCTAACGCGATTTCCTTGTGAAACTCGAAATCAAGCGCAGTCAAAGTGGCAGTGTTCCTTGAACGCCCCCGGATGTGGGCGCGAAGCGCTTTTTCAATCCGGTCCAAGTCGGACTTCTTGGACCGGATTGCAGCCAGGGCGGCGGCTTGTGTTTCAAGAATGATGCGCACCTCGATGAGATTGTGAATGCTCTGCGGGTGACGCTCCAGCAGCTGGGCGAGTGGATCGGCAAAAGTGGCCTTCGTCAGATCGGCTATCACGGCCCCGCGGTTTCGTGTCATCTCGATCAATCCGCGCGACCGCAGTTCCGTCAGCGCTTCACGAAGCGACGGACGGGATACGCCAATTTGTTTGGCCAGCTCCCGCTCCGATATCAGGCTTTCTCCGGGCAGAAATTCCCCTCGCACAATCATGTCCTCGAGCTGCTGAGCGACAATGCTCGACAAGCGCTGGACAGGCGGCGCATTAACCGGCTTATACATCACGAAAGTCCTCCAGCAGCTTCGGACAACAACGATCGCCTCTGCAACATCGGGAATCGGCGCTTACACCCAGACTCCCTATCGTGCGGTGATGACATGGGAGAACGCGTTAGACTACAAAATAGTGTGTCGGTCTGCGCCGGACTTCGAAGCGCATTCTGTGATTGTGGCAGTGCGAAGTCAGCCTGACCGCGTATGGCGTCCAGTCCTGGCCGGAGCCGCAACGGGACTCGCCGATCCGTGGTGCAGAATGAACAGCGTATCAGGCCTTCAATCCTGCCATGATGTCGCCTGACTGGGTAATCGTTCCATATTGCGGGAGAATATTCTCTATTGTGAAATTATGCATTTCCTCGCTGAAGGAAGCGCAGCAGTCCTCGACGACATAGATATCATAGCCGATCTGGGCACCGTAGCGCGCGGCCTCCTCAACGACAAAGTTGGTTGCCGTTCCCGTCAAAAAGAGCCGCTCGACGCGCTTGGCCCGCAGGATTTGGTCCAGATTGGTATAGAGGAACGAGTTGGGGCTGTAATTCTTGATGACGAAGTCACCATCACGCGGCTTGAGTTCATCGACGACCTCGGCCCCCCAACTGCCATCGGTCCACGCTTGAACGTCACGTCCACCGGCGTGAATGGGATAGGACTTCAGTGAGAGTTCGGGGTGGCCCGGCCGCAGCGAGACGTTGACGTAGAAGACTGGAATGCCAGCCGCGCGGCACGCGTCAAGAAATGCCGACAGCTTCTGCCAGGTACCTCTCTTCGCAACCTGCTCGTGTATCCCGGAATAGGCAAATTTTCCGTCCGGGTGCGTAATGTCATTTTGGGCGTGCAAAACCAGAACGGCCGAGTTCATGGTCAGGCTGTCTTCACTCATTTTTACCTCCTCATTGCGGTGTCGCCATTATCTCCCGGAGGCCTCTGACCCGACGACATTGGTCAACCGGCCGATCTTTTCGATTTCCACTTCGACGACATCGCCCACCTTCATCGGCGCAATGCCTTTCGGCGTTCCTGTTGCGACGATGTCACCAGCGCAAAGCGTCATGCGTTCGGAAAGAAAGCTCAGGATCGTCGCAACATCGAAGACGCAGTCGCGCGTGCTGTCTTCCTGCATCACCTTGCCGTTCAGCAATGTCCTAAGTTGAAGATTGTCGGGGTCGACATCTGTCTCGATGCAGGGGCCGAAAGCTGCGAACGTGTCGAAGCTCTTGCCGAGAGTCAGATTGAGCGGCTTGACGTTCACGAGGTCGCGCTCGGTGATATCATTGAAACACGAATACCCCAGGACGTAGTCGCCAACACTCGCCTTTGGAACATTCTTCATGTCCCGTCTGATGACGATTGCGAGTTCACCCTCAAAGTCGACGCGCGTCGCAATGTGTGGATAGACAATCTCATCGCCCGGACCGATCAATGACGTCGGCGGCTTGAGGAAAAAGAGTGGCTCGTCTGGTGGCGTCGAGCCGATTTCCGCAACGTGCTCAAGATAGTTTTGCCCGATACAGACAATCTTGGTGGGCGTCGCGGGGGCAAGCAGGCGAACCTCCGAGAGGAGATGCCGCCTCTCCGTCTCATGGAAGCTGCCGAATATTGAGCCGGAAAGTTCGGTGACTTCGCCCGCGCCAAGAATGCCGTAGGCGACCGCCCGATGATGCTCGAATCGTACAAATTTCATGGATCCTCCGCATGGCGTGCCGTTTCGGGCGTGTTCGGATGCTCCCGCCTGCAAAACGCGAATTTGGTTTGACCAGTATGACCACATTGCCCATAGTTGCAAGCCGATATTCTTGTCCGCCCGGCTTTCCCGGCGGCGAAGTGGGCCTTGATGCCCTTCCAGCGCTGGCGATCACCCAGCCGGCATCGCATCAGGTGAGGGGAGCGATGCGCTAGTCGCAAGACCGCCCCGATCCATGACTGTATCGCCAAATTGTTATTTTTCACTATTGAAAGTCATCTCATTATGTGAAATATATTCTTCCAAGCGAAATGAAAATGGAGTGCCGGTAGTTGCCGCTTGGCTGCGCCGGGCTTGGAGTGGCTGCGGCCAATCCGGGTCGGTCCTGCGAATCGGCAACGTCAGGTTCCGTCCAATATAGACTTGCAACTACGGTCAAACCGGTCATACTGGTCAAACCAAATGTGCACATTGCGAGCGGGTGAATCAGAGATCGCTCGACAACGGTGCGCAATGCGGAGGGCACAGAAACTTCACTTGGCCGAGCCTTGCGATGAGGTCGCTCGAAGCATTCCCCGCTGACACGGGAATGGCCACTGCGCACCACTCGTATCTGAAGGCTCCAGTTCAAAAGGATTTCGACTGCTGGGCTCGCTCAGGGCCCGGGAACTCGAAGTGAATGGAAGCAACTGCACACAATGGGAGGATTTGAGTTATGTCTAGTGGTGAATTCCGGGGTGCCAGCGAGAAGCTGCAGAAGCTCGAGCAGATCAGCACCGACTTCGTGCTGGGCCGCCTGAGCCGGCGCGAACTGCTGCGGGCAGGCATGAAGCTTGGCATCGGCACCACCGCCCTTGCCGTCACGGTCGGCCGGATGGGGCTGCTCAACGGAGCCTACGCCGACGAAGATATCGCCGCAAAGTTGATGGAAGAGCTGAAGCTCCCCTTTGACTCAACTCACGATGCGCCGGATCCGGCGACCCGTGAGATGGTGCCCGCCGGCAAATACAAGAAGGCCGGCCCGTGGAAGATTGGCTTCAGCAACAACTTCTCGAACAATTCCTGGCGCACCAACATGTTGTGGTGCCTGAAATATTACGCCTCGCAGCACAAGGACAAGATTTCGGCCTTCTACTACACGGACGCGAACCAGAACATCGCCCAGCAGATCTCCGACATCCAGTCCATGGCGGATCGCGGTGTCGACGCGCTGCTGCTGGAGCCCGGTGTGGGTGCGTCGCTCAACGCCATGGTGACTCAGCTGGAAGGTCAGGGCCTTCCGGTGATCCCGTTCGACGGAGTGCTCGAAGGCGTTCCATATGCGAGCTGGGTGGGCATGAACCTCAAGTACATCGGCGTCGCGAGTGCCGCCTATCTCATCAACAAGCTGCAGAACAAGGGCAATATCCTGGTCGTGCGTGGCATGGCGGGCAACAACATCGACACGCTGTGGTGGGAAGAAGCCGAAAAGCTGTTCAACGCCAGCGGCCTGAAGGTCGTCGGGCAGGTCTACAGCAACTGGGATTTCGCCATGGCGAAGGAGAATGTTACAAAATTCCTTGCCTCCTACACCGGCGAAATTCACGGTGTGTGGAACGAGAACGGCGGCGCTGCCATGGGTCTGATGGAGGCCTTCGAAGAGGCCGGCCGCACCGTCCCCCCCACCATGGGCGATCAGAACAACGGCTTCCTCAAGAAGTGGTCGGAGATGGCCCAGAAGTCGGGCTACGAAGCCCACGGCTATATCTATCCGACATGGCTGAGCGCCAATGGGCTGGAGACCGCATTCAAGCTGTTGAACGGCGACTCCGTCTACAAGGACGACTATCAGCCCCAGTTGGTCATTACCAACGACAACCTCGCCCAGCACGTGAAGCCCGATCTTCCGGACAGCTATTTCAGCGCCGACTATCTGCCGGCTGAATGGGCGAAGAAGATGTATTCGGAGCAGATCAGCTTCGACGACTTGAACCAGTAGTCTCATCCACGACTACCGGCCAATCCAAGAAAGTTGGCCGAAGCGCGTAAGTGGCCGGGTCATGCCCAATGGGGTGTATCCCGGTCATTCATCGCACGAACAAGATTGCAAAGACGACTGCCGAGGCGAGAGGAAATGGAAGGGAAACAGATCGGGCAGCCTCTGGACGTCGCCTCGACAGTAAAGCGTTTTGCAGATCGATTTGGCCGCATGGGCATCTATGGCGGGATCGTCGTCCTTCTCATCATCGCTGCCATCGCGCAGCCCTCCCTGGTGGGGCCGGCCCAGCTTGTCACCATAGCCAAGCTGTCGGCGGTCCTTGGCATCGCAGCCCTCGGCCAAACATTTGTTACCGTTTCGCGAGGATTCGACATCTCTCAGGGTGGCGTGATCACCCTCACGGTCGTCCTTGCCAACACCCTGATGAACGGCGAGGCGGGAAATATCTTTCTCGGCGTTACTGTTTGCCTGCTAGTTTCGGTCATCGTCGGACTGATCAACGGCCTGGTCGTCGGCTTTCTCAAGGTGCCCTCCATCATCGCCTCACTTGGGACCTTTGCAGTGACCACTGGCGGTTCGGTGATCTATTCCGGCGGTGTGCCAACCGGATCGATTCCACAGGCGTTCCTGTTTCTCGGCCGCGGTTATCTCGGGCCCATGCCGGTCTCGGTCATCGTGTGGCTGATCCTCACCGTGGTTGCCGGCGTCATCCTGCAGAGAACGGTGATCGGCAGGTCCATGTTTGCCCGTGGCGCCAACGAGACGGCCGCATTCCAAGCCGGGCTGAACGTGCTGTTCTACGGCGCCCTGCCTTACGTGCTTTCGTCGATCGCCGCCTGCATCGCAGGCCTGGTCTACGCCTCCTACATCGGCCTCCCCGTGCTGTCGGCCGGCACCCAGTATTCGCTCAGCACGATCGCCGCCGCGGTCGTCGGCGGAACCAGTCTCGCCGGTGGCAAGGGCACCATGGTGGGCACGTCGGCTGGTGCATTCTTCCTGACGATGTTGTCCGCGCTCATAATATCGTTCAGCCTTCCAGAAGGTGTGCGCATGATCGTCACCGGCATCATCATCATCGCCGCCATCTACCTGTCCCGCCGAGACGAGGCCTGAACGATGCTGCTCGAAGCGCGTAACATCACCAAGACCTTCGGCTCCCTCAAGGCACTGAAAGACGTGAGCCTGAACTGCGAGGCCGGCGAGATCCATGGCCTCATGGGCGAGAACGGAGCGGGAAAGTCGACGTTGCTGAAGATCCTCTCCGGTGTCTTCACGCCCGACAGCGGCGAGATCCTGTTTCAGGGCAAGCCCGTCACCGAGTTCAATCCGAAGTCGGCGCTCGCCCGCGGCATCTCGATCATCTATCAGGAGTTCTCGCTGATTCCAGCCATGTCGGTGGCGGAGAACATCTTCATCGGACGCGAACCTCTCGGCCGGCTTGGGCGCCTCGACCGCAGAGCCATGCGGCACGACACCGAGGAACTTCTCAACCGCGTCGGTCTCAAGATCAGCCCAGACCGGACCATCGATTCCCTCAGCGTCGCCGAACAGCAGACCGTTGAGATCGCCCGCGCACTGTCCAGACGTTCCGATCTCCTCATCCTTGACGAGCCCACCGCTGCGCTTGCCGAGACGGAGGCGGACAAGCTGTTTGCAATCCTGCGGGAGTTGCGTGCCGGCGGAACCAGCATCGTTCTCGTTTCGCACCGCCTGTATGAGATCCTCGACATCGCCGATGTCGTCACCGTCCTGAAAGACGGGCAGCTGGTCGGCACGGATCGCGCCAGCGCCTTCGATGAGGCCCGCCTCATCTCGATGATGGTGGGAAGGGACCTCGAACACACCTACCCGCCGAAACGCCCCATTCAGACCGACAAGCCCCTGATGGAGGTCAAAAATTTCACCAGCCGGAGCGGTGCATTCCAGGACGTCGGTCTGAAGCTCCATCGCGGCGAGATTCTCGGCATTGCGGGCCTCGAAGGACACGGCCAGAACGACCTGCTGCGAAGCCTCTTCGGCCTCGAACCGCTGCAATCCGGCACCATCACCATCAACGGCAAGACGCTCGACGCGCCGACACCTCGTCGGTGCATCTCGGAGGGTATCGTTTTCGCCAGTGACGACCGTAAAAAGGAAGGCCTGATCCTGCCTTTCGATGTGCGCGAGAATATCACGCTGTCGACCATGAAGCAGCGCCAGACTCTGAGCTTCATCCATGCAGCCCAAGAACGGCGCCTAGCCGAAGAAATGATTGCGAAGTTGCAGGTGTCACCGCCACGGACCAACGCCATGGTGCGCTTTCTCAGCGGTGGCAACCAGCAGAAAGTCGTGCTCTGCCGTTGGCTTGCGACCAAGCCGTCGGTGCTCATGCTTGCCGAGCCGACGCGCGGCATCGACGTCGGCACAAAGATCGAAATCTACAACTTGCTCCGCAAACTGGCTGACGAGGGCACCGGCATCATGGTCGTGTCGCGTGATATGGTAGAGCTGCTCGGCCTCTCGGACAGAATACTGGTCATGGCGGATGGCCGGGCCGTTGCCACATTCGACGGCGCCGAAGCCAGCGAGGAATCCATCATGCGCGCCATCGTCCGCGGCCACACCACCCGGCCGTCGGCGCATGCCGCACCAACCACCACCCAATGAGGGTCTGATTCATGTTG
Organism: uncultured Aestuariivirga sp.; assembly: GCA_964510815.1. GTDB lineage: Bacteria > Pseudomonadota > Alphaproteobacteria > Rhizobiales > Aestuariivirgaceae > Aestuariivirga. Next base: position 39,939 of record CAZECZ010000005.1, on the reverse strand, counting down.
GCCAGCCGAATATTCAACGTCTACGTCCTGTTCTTCGTCATCTCCATCGTCGGCTACATCATGTTTCCGCCGTTCCGGACCTGGGGCAATGCGACATCGCTGCTCAGCAATTCGGCACCGATCATCATGGTGGCCGTGGCCCAATTCTTCGCCATGCTCGTGTGGGGCGTGGATCTTTCTGTGGGCTCGATCATGAACGTGGTCATCGTCGCAGCCTCCTTCCTGCTTGATGCGCCTCTTGAGCAGATGGCCCTCGGCATCGTTCTCTGCGCCCTGCTCGGAGCCCTGCTCGGGCTGATCAACGGCGTGCTGATCGTTGCGCTCAAACTGCCGGACTTCGTGGTCACCATGGCAACCTTCATCGGCTTTCAGGGCATTGCGCTATCCATTCGTCCGACACCAGGCGGCGGTGTCAATCCTGACTTCCAGATGTTCATGTACAGCTACACCTATGGCTTGCCGAACTCGTTCTGGGTTCTCATCCCGATCTTGTTGATATTGGCCTACGTGCTCCGCCAGACCCGCTTCGGGCACTATATGATCGCCGTCGGTTCGCATCGCGAAAGCAGCCAACTGCTGGGTCTGCCCGTTGGCCGGATTCGAATTGGCGCCTATGTCATGAGCGGCCTGTGCGCCGCGATCGCCGGCATCTTCCTGATGGGCCTGATCGGAACCGGCAGCGCCGAGGCGGCAGCGCCCTATCAGCTCAACTCGATCATCGCGACCGTCATCGGGGGAACCAGCCTCTATGGCGGTCAAGGCAGTGTCTTTGGAACCTTGTTCGGCGCGCTGATATTGCAGGTGGTGCTGAAGATGCTGACCTATGCCAACCTGCTCGGCAGCTACATCCTGGTCTTCCAGGGCACCATGGTGGTGGTTGTCGTGGGCCTCGTTACACTGGCGCAGAACCGCAGCCTCCTGCGCGCCCTGCTGCGGCCGCGGATCAACGGCTAGGCGGTTGGCGAATACTGCCGCCCGCCGCGGAATCCTTGAGTAGAAGCCGATATTGTGATAATCGAATTGTTATTGTGAAATATGTTGTTTGGCCATTCGGCCATCCAGTTTAACAGGGAGGACTGCATGCGTGGAATGTTGAGAAATATCGGCGAGTGGGAATGGATCGACCTCGCCAAGCACCATGGAGGTGCGCTCACCAAGCTTCTTGTCACCAAGGAGAACTGCAACTCCAAGTTCGACTTCTTCCTGTCGAGCTATGCACCGAAGGCCTACGCCGCGTTGCATCAGCACGAGGAGGCCGAGGAGATCTTCTACTTCATCGAAGGTGAAGGGGTCTTCATGCTCGACGGCAAGCGGTTCAACATCGGGCCCGGCACGGTGGTCTACGTGCCCCCGAAAACCGAGCACGGCATCTACAATACAGGCTTCACCAATCTTGTCTTCGTCGTTACGGCTTCGCCACCCGAGCCGCTCTGGCACGGTGACAACGAGCAGAATCTGCCGACTCCGGGCTTGAATGACGCACCCTGACAGAATGGCCGTGCGGCGCTGGCCAGTGCCTTAGCCCTCCGCCAAACTGCCAGTCGTGTGGCCGCCGAGGGCGAACCCCGGTGAACGGACCGCCTTCGCCAACGAGCGCGGAAAGACCATGACTCTTGCCGTCCGGGGCCGTGCCTGGGCGGGCGAGGGTGCCGTGCATGGGCGGGGCCGGACTGCCTTGTCTTGCCAGGGGTTGCAAGTTGAAAGAGGAGCAGATTTGGAAAACGTCAGGCAGGGGAGTGAGAGCGCCGATCTTCTGGTTATTGGAAGCGGGGCCGCGGGTCTGACGGCCGCACTTACGGCTGTTCTCTCTGGCTTGCGGGTCCGTGTTCTCGAACACGCCGTATGGATCGGCGGTACTACCGCACGCTCCTCTGGCACGGTCTGGGTTCCAGACAATCACCTGATGCGGAATGCCGGCATCCATGGCGATCGGCCACGCGCCGAAGCCTATCTGGAAGGCCTGACCGGTGTCGCCGACCCGGTCGCTCACTGGCGCGCGTTTCTCGACGGCGCTCCGGCCATGGTGAGGGATCTCGAGGAGCGGGCCGATATCCGCTTTCGTGCCTATTTTTCGGCACCTGACTATCGCCAGGACATCGCCGGTGCTGCAGCGGGTGGCCGACCGCTTGAGCCTTTGCCATTCGACGGCCGGCTGCTCGGAAGGGACTTTGCCCGGCTGGCGAAGCCCCTTCCCGAGCTCATGTTGTTCGGCGGCATGATGATTACTAGGGGCGAAGCCACAGCGCTTCTGCGAGCCGACAGGTCGCCCTCGGCCGCAGCGCTCGGCGCGCGGCTACTGTCGCGCTATCTCATTGACCGCCTGTCGTATTCGCGCGGCACCCGGCTGGTCCTGGGCAACGCTCTCGTCGCTCGCCTGCTGCGCGCCCTGCAAGTTCGCGGCGTGCCCGTCGTGACCGATGCGAGACCTCTTGCTCTCCTGCTGAAGGACGGCCGCGTCAATGGTGTCCTGTGTGATGACGCCGGGCAAGACCAGGCGCTTCCCGCCCGTCTCGGTGTCGTCCTCGCCGGTGGTGGATTTCCTGCAAATCCAGAGATGCGTGCCAACAATTTGCCGCAGCCGGTGGCAGAATGCACACCCGCAGCGCCAGGCTGTGACGGAAGCACCATTGCGATGGGGCTTGCGGCGGGCGCCGCGTTGGGACCTTCTGGCAGTGACAACGCCCTGTGGTTCCCAAGCTCGCTCTCGACCCGCCGGGATGGCAGCATCGCCGTCTATCCTCATATTGTTCTGGACCGTGCCAAACCAGGGCTGATTGCCGTCAATCAGCGCGGCGAACGCTTTGCCAACGAGGCCTGCTCCTATCACGAGTTCGTACGGGCGATGTATGCGGCGCACAAGCTGTCGCCTTGCATTCCAGCCTGGCTCGTCTGCGACCGGAACTTCATTCGCCGCTACGGCCTCGGGCTTATTCGGCCGAGAACGCCATATCTGGGAACCTATGTACGGCAGGGGTACCTGAAGCGCGGTCAGACGATCGGGGAACTGGCACAGCAGATAGAGGTTCCGGCCGATCGCCTCACCGCCACCATCGGGCGTTTCAACTCCTTTGCCCTGACGGGTGTCGATGCCGACTTCGGCAAGGGCGACAACCTCTACGACCGCAGCAACGGCGATCCGGCAGTCCGCCCCAATCCGTGTCTTGGCGCCATCGGGGCAGCACCTTACTTTGCGGTTGCCGTCCATCCGACACCGCTCGGCACCAGCCGCGGCCTGCTCACCGACCAGCAGTCGCGCGTGCTCGACAATGACGGCAAGCCCATCTCCGGGCTGTATGCCTGCGGCAACGACATGCACTCGGCATTCGCCGGCGAATATCCCGGAGCGGGCGCGCAACTCGGACAGGCCATGACGTTCGGCTGGATCGCCGCCCGGCATGCAGCGGCTACAGCAGAACATTGAAACGAACAGGAACGGGAAGGAACGGCAGACATGGTTCAACGGAAAGGCGGGGAGATTATCGCGGATTTTCTGGTCCGGGAAAAAATTCCGTATGTCTTCGGCATTTGCGGCCACGGCAACATCGGCCTGATCGACCCGCTGCTGGATGTGAAGGACAAGGTCAGCTACGTTTCGCCACGCCACGAGCAGACTGCCGCACACATGGCCGACGGCTTTTTCAGGGTCGCGCACAGGCCTGCCGCGACGCTGACGTCGACCGGGCCCGGCTCGGCAAATCTCATCATGGGGCTGGCGGTCGCGCAGACCGACAGTTCGGCGGTGTTCTCGATCACCGCCAATGTGCCCACGTCGCAGTTCAACCGCGGTCCGTTCCAGGAGTTGAACCAGCATCACCAGGCTGATTTCAACAATGTCATCAAGCCCGTCGTAAAGCGCAGCTTCCAGCCGACTCGCGTCGAGATGCTTCCGCTCGCGCTGCGTCAGGCTGCGACCACCATGACTTCGGGCCGACCCGGTCCCGTCAACCTCGACGTACCCTACAATCTCTTTCAGGAATCGGCCGAAGTCAGGATCGAGGCAGCGTGGGATGGTTTCAATAGCCGGCGCAGCGGAGCCAGCGAAGCCGACGTCGTGCGAGTCGTCGACTGGCTGATTGAAGCCCAGCGGCCGGTGCTGTTTATTGGCCATGGCGTGGCGTTGTCAGAAGCAGCCCCGGAACTCACTGCGTTGTCGAGGCGGCTCTCGATCCCGGTCATCTCATCGCCCAACGGCATGGGTTGTCTCGACATGAGGGAACCGCTGTCGCTCGGCTTCATCGGACGAAACGGCGCCTATGCCGCCAACCAGGCCGGACGTCATGCCGACCTGGTGCTGGCGATCGGGGTTCGCTTCGATGACCGCTCCGCCTCGTCCTGGAAGCCCGGCTATTCGTGGAACTTTCCCGAAACGCGCCTGATTCACGTCGATGTCGACCATGCTGAACTTGGCCGCAACTATCCGCCGGACCTCGCCATCCTGGCAGACTCCAAGGCTTTCCTTCGCCAGGTGTTGACGGAAATCGACCGCCGCAAACTGCCCGGCGAGGCGCGGCTCGGAAGCTGGCAGGACGAGATTGCCGGCTGGAAACGGGAATGGGCCAGCTTCATCAAACCCGGTTTCGAAACGCATTCTTCACCGATCCGCCCAGAGCGCATCGTCGCCGATTGTCGCAAGGTACTGCCGGACGATGCCATCATCTCGCTCGACTCGGGCATCCATCACAACTGGTTCATGCAGTTCTGGGAGGCACGCCGGCCGCAGACCATGCTGAACACCTGGGGTTATTCGGGCATGGGTTTCGGGCCAAGCTCGATCCTCGGCGCCAAGCTTGCCGCGCCCGACAAGGTTTGCGTGTCGATCTGCGGCGACGGTGGCTTCACCATGGTGCCGCATGTCCTGTGCACCGCCGTTGAATACAACATTCCCGTCGTCTGGGTGGTGTGGAACAACTTTGCATGGGGCGCCATCCGCGATCTGCAATATGCCTATTTTGGGGGTCGCGAGTACCGCACGGCATTCTACAATGGCCAGAACAACCAGCCCTACAACCCGGACTTTGCCATGTGGGCGAAGGCGGCGGGCGTTGACGGCCACACGGTGACCCGCTCGCAGGACTTTGCGGGCGTCCTCGAACAGGCCGTGGCGTCCAACCGTCCCGCGCTCATCGATGTTCATGTCGACGCCAACATTCGTCCACCCGCTACTGGCGCCTGGGAACTCCCGCCCATCCCGCCCAAGGAGCCGGTGTTTGGCGCACCCTGGCAGCCATGACGGGAGAAGCCAGACCCGTGGCGTTCGCTGCCCCGTCATCAGGCTTCGCCAGATGGTGCCGCGCGGACCGAGGGCTTGCGCCGACCCCGCTGTCCAACGTAAACGGGACTTAAGCAGTTGGACGCTCGGGGGGTCGGATCATTACCTGTTCAGTCAGAAACGCGGTTACGCGTCGGTGCTGGATCATGGCGGCGCTAAGCGTTGCCCGGGCGAGGCGGATGTGATGAGCAACAAGCCGGTTGCGAGCGAGAGTGGAAAGCCTGCGGCACGGGCCAGCCGGGGCCGGCCGCGCAAGGACAAGAGTTCCGCTCCGCCGCCCCAGGAACGCGGTGGTGGCATTCAGTCGCTGGAGCGGGCGTCTGCCTTGCTGGACGCTGTCGCTGCCAAGCCCGACGGGATCAGTCTTGCCGAACTCTCCACCAAAGTGGGGCTCCACACCAGCACGGCCTTCCATCTCGTAAAGACACTCGTCGCGCTGGGTTTCGTCGCACAGAATGCCGACACCAAGCGCTATCGCATCGGATCCCGGATCTTCCTGCTGGCCGCCGGGGCCCTGCAGGAGAGTACCCTGCTGGCCTTCGCCACGCCGATCCTGGAACGCCTGAGCGTTGACACCGGAGAGGCGTCGCATCTGGCGATCCGTTCCGGACATGACATCATCGTGGTTGCGCGAACGGCAGCGACTGGGCTGCTGACGCTGTCGGATCGTACCGGCGCCCTTCGCCCGCCTCACGCTACTGCGCTCGGCAAGGTCCTGATGGCGGCCATGGATGACGCCGAGTTGGAGCGCATGGTGAATGCGATCGAGCGGCCCAGATTCACGGCCGCGACGATCACCGAGCCTGAGGCGCTGCTGGCCGAGATCGAGCAGGTCCGGGCGGATGGCATCGCGCATGATCGTGGTGAACTCGATTCCGACGTCCGCTGCATGGCGGTGCCGGTGCTCGATTTCGCGGGCCGCACTTATGCGGCAATGGGCATTTCCGCGCCGGCCTGGCGTATGGCGCCAGCCGCCCTGGAAGAAAAAGCGAGAATTCTCAAGGCCTCCGCAGACAGGTTGTCGAGCCTGCTCGGCGGGGCGGCACCACACGCAAGACCAGCAGGGCCATGACGATGCCTAGCGGGCTCCGAGAAGCTCAAACCCGCGCATGGATTTGTCCGTGGCAAGTTCCGCAGCGATTTCCCTGAGTTCGGCGGCAACCAGAGCGGCAGCCGTCGTCTGCCGCTCCGGCGGAAGGGAATACAGGTAGCTGCTGCGGCGGATCGTGGCGTCGGCGAAGGGAAGGCAGAGCCAGGGGCGCCCGCGCTCGCCCTCCTGCAGAATGGCGCCCAACGGCTTTATGGTCGCGCCCATATCGTTGTGAACGCAGCTCATGACGAGCGCGAGGCTGTCGATTTCGGCGACGACATTGGCCGTCAGCTCATGCTTGGCCATCTCCGCATCGATCCGCTGGCGCAGCCCATGGGCGCCGGTTGGCAGGATCAGCGGAAGCCGGGCAACGGCCGCAATGCTCAAGGCGTTGCAGTCTGGCGGAACGAAGGCGCTGCCTGCCTTGGCGATCACGAACAGTTCTTCGCTGAACAGCGGTTCGACTCGCAGCCCTTCTGCTACGTCGTCCCTGAACAACACGGCGAGATCGAATTGGCCAAGCCGCATCAACTGCGCCAGATGCCCGCTCATGCCCTCGACCACGTTGAGCAGGATCTTCGGATAACGTGCGCGCACGCGCCTTACCAGCGACAGCCCTGCAGTCGCGACGGTGGTCGCGGGCAGTCCCACCGTCACCATGCCCTGAATGACGTCGGTATGACTGCGGGCCGCCGACAGCATCTGATCGAACTGACGGATTGTGAAGCGGGCATGGTGGTAGAGCGCCAGGCCACTGTCGGTCGGCCTGACACCGCGGGCCGAACGGATCATCAGTGGCCGGCCGATCTCTTCCTCGAGCCTGGCCAGCTGCTGGCTGAGGGCGGGCTGTGCCACGTGGAGTTGCACCGACGCCTTGGAAAGGCTGCCGCATTCGACGATCTGGACGAAATAGCGGAGTTGGCGCATTTCCATGAGCGGATCCTGCGCACCGGCAACATATAAGTCAACGTTATAGGTGGTGTCACCAAACGCTATTTTTCATCACTGGCCCTCAGGCGCTATGGTACTTGGCGCGGCATGGGCCGCCACCCCTCTGAATCCATGATTATCAACACTGTGGGCGAGGACATATGATGCATCCACATGAGGCAGCCGGCAACGGCAATATATTCCGCCTGCTTATTGAAGGGCAGTGGGTAGACGGCGAGGAAGCGTCCGTTCCCGTTCTCGACAAGTACACGCTTTCGCCATGGGCGACGGTGACCACGGCCAGTGCGGCACAGGTCGCGGCGATGGCAGATGCTGCATCCAGGGCCTTCCATGAGGTTTCGCAAACTCCCTACCAGCGCGGCCGCGTGCTGGAGGAGGCCGCCCGGCTTGTCGCAAACCGCGAAGCGGCTTTCGTCACCACCATGCAGGCCGAGGCCGGCTTCACGGCTGCCGACGCGCGAGGCGAAGTGGCGCGCTGCCTTGAAACGCTGCGGCTGTCGGCGGAAGAGGCGCGCCGCCTGACGGGCGACGTCGTGCCACTGGAGGGGGCACCCGGTCAGGCTGGGCGCCTCGCCTTCACCCTGCGCGTGCCCCTGGGTCTCATCACTGCCATCACACCGTTCAACTCGCCGCTCAACACCGTCGCCCACAAGGTCGCCCCGGCGCTCGCGGCGGGCAACGCCGTGATCCTCAAGCCCTCCACCAGCACGCCGGGAACGGCATGCCTGCTGGCTCAGGCCCTGTTGGACGCCGGTGTGCCGGCCGGCCTCCTGTCGGTCCTGCATGGCGGAGGCGACGTCGTTCGTTCGCTCCTCGATGACCAGCGGGTTCGCTTCTTCGCTTTCACCGGCAGCACCGATGTGGGCCGCAAGATACAGGCGGCGGCCGGCCTGCGGCGGACCCAGATGGAACTGGGCTCGATCGCCTTCACCGTGCTTTGCGCCGATGCAAGGCTTGATGCGGCGCTGCCGAAGGCCGTGAACGCCGGCTATCGGAAAGCCGGTCAAGTCTGCACGTCCATCCAGATGCTCCTGGTGCACAGCTCCCTGATCGAGGTTGTCGAGGAGCGGCTAGCGGCGATGGTTGCGGCGCTGAAATACGGTGACCCGCGTGATCCCCACACGTTCGTTGGGCCGATGATCAGCGAGGCCGAGGCGGTGCGTGTAGAAGGCTGGATCGCGGACGCCATAGCCAAGGGGGCGCGCCGACTGGCGGGCGGGGCCCGGCACGATGCGGTATTGCCGCCGACGCTACTGACCGACATCGACCCGTCGATGAAAGTGGGCTGTTGCGAAATCTTCGGACCCGTCATGTGTCTGCTGCCGTTTGACGACATCGGTGAGGCGATCGCCAGGATCAACGCAACGCCCTACGGGCTGGCAACGGGAATCTTCACCAACGACCTCGCCGTCGCCTTCAAGATGGCGCGAAAGCTCGACGTTGGCGGCGTTCACATCAATGAGACGTCGAGTTCGCGCGTCGATCTCATGCCCTACGGCGGCTCGAAGGACAGTGGCTTCGGCCGCGAGGGCCCGCGATATGCCATTCACGAGATGACCGAGGAAAGGTTGATTTCCATTACCGCCTGACGGGTGAGGGGAATAGGAACATCTTCCTTGCGGTCATGGCTCGTAACCCCTTTGCCTCAGGGCCTCTTCGGCGTTCAGAAAGTCCGCGTCGGGGGTCAGCGAGATGATTTCAAGCACGGGCGGCTTGTCATGCCCCGCCCGGCGGAGCGCCGACCCGATCGTGGTGAAATCCACGTCGCCCATGCCGATCGGATCGTGCCGGTAGACTTGGCGGCCGGTGTCGGAGATGTGGAACAGCTTCAGCCGGCTGCCAAGCCGCGCGATGCCTTCTGCCGCGTCCTCGCCGATGAAATGGGCGTTGGCAACGTCATAGCAGATGCCCATGTCGGAGGCGCCATAGGCATCGAGCGTCGCCAGCAGGCGGGAGAGGTCTGGAAGGAAGGCAAAGGGCATGTTCTCGGCCCACAGTTCCACGCCATGGGTTGCGGCAACTGGCAGGAGCCGGTCAAGAGCCCGGAACAGGTGATCGCGCAGCAGATCGAATCGCAAGGGAAAGAGCGGATTGGCTTTTCCCGGCCCGAGAATGAAGCTCGGGGCGCCGATTTCGCCTGCGATCCGCAGGAAGTGTTCCACGAGACCGGCGCTGAAGTCTCGCATTTCCGTCGAAGCGCCGGTGATGTTGAGATCAATGTTGGCCGTGTTGAGGCTCGACAGCTCCAACCCTTCGCCGTCCAGAATGGTGCGAATTTCTGCTAGCGTGGCCTTGCTGTCATCGATCCAGAGATGCCCCGGAAAGGCCATCAGTTCGATGCCGCGCGCGCCCATTGCGGCAAGCTTGCGCAGGCATTCGGCGGCCGTCGTCGTCTGCGTGTAGCTGTAGGTGTTGATGCTGAAGCGATCACCGATGCGTGTCATTTTGGGGCTCCGATATTGCCGGTCCGAGTGAGTGTTGGCGTCGTTGTTCCATGGAATAGCGCAGCAGCGCGCCGGCCCGGTACAGCCCGTGAACAAAACGGCCGTAGGGCATTGAGAGAAAGAAGGCGAAGACGGTGCCGAGATGAAGAGCCAGGGCAATCGCAAGCGCGGGCGTCTGGCGCACGAGCATGAGGATGAGGCCCGATACGGCCACTGCCAGCAGTATCACGATGAAGGCCATGTCCATTCCGCGCCGGCTTTCGTCCGTGAGCTTCGGATCGCGCTTCCGTCTGGCATGGAGAAGACCAAGCGCACCGATTGTCAGGCTGATGCCCCCCAGCGTGCCAAGGATCTTGGGCAGTTGATAGAGCTTGTAAGGCGCCGGCATGTTCAGAAAATAGTGAAACAGCGTGCCTGCGGTGGTGGCGGCAAAGCACAGCATGAAACCATAGAAGGCGAAGTGGTGGAACAGGCGGCGGCGGTCATCCGGCGTCTCGTTCTCGTTCATGCAGCCAACGCCGCCGCCGTCGAGATAGCGCAGCGTGAGAATGTCGCCAACCGCCTTCATGATGGAGGTCTTGTCGCGCCTCTCCAGCCGCGCCCGGCCGATGTCGAGCCAGAAGTTCCGGAAGCCCATGACCATGGCCAGTGCCGCGTAGAGCGCCGCCGCGCCGAACAGGCCGGCCATCCAACCGTGGGGCATCAGACGGTAAAACCTGCCGTCGCTCGCCCACAGGGCGTCACGATCGTGCCAGGCAACGAAACCGAGAAGGAATGCGGCAACGCTGACGGCAGCCAGCGCCGCAATCACCAGGCCATTTCGTTCGAAGAGGGGGCGCAGGCTTGCTGGCCAGGCATAGGCCTGCCAACTATCGGCCCTGACCTTGGCCAGTGTCTTCGGCACATTGACGTCGAACTCATGCGGTGGCGAGAACTGACAGTCCGCGTAGCAGGCTCCGCAACCATGGCAGAGATTGGCGATGTAGTTGAGATCGCCGCCGGCGAAATCGCGCCGCAGTTCCATGGCGGGGAAGACAGCGCAAAGGCCCTCGCAATAACGGCACGAATTGCAAATGGTCATGAGACGGCCGGCCTCGGTCAATGGCTCAGTTTTGTGCATGTTTGGCTGCCTGTTCGCCGGCGATGCGGCCAAAGACGCTGCCGATCGTCATTCCGATGCCGGCAGCATATCCTTCGCCGAGGATGTTGCCGGACATGATTTCGCCCGCCGCAAACATGTTTTCGGCCGGGCCGCCCGAGGCCATCTGCATGCGGGCATTGTGATCGACGCGGGTCCCCAGATAGGTGAAGGTGATGCCGGGGCGTACGGGATAGGCATAGTATGGCGGGGTCTCGATGCGGCGGGCCCAGTGCGATTTGGGCGGGTCGAGCCCCTCGGTGCGGCAGTCGTCGAGAATGGTGTGGTCGAAACTTCCGGGCTGGACTGAGGCGTTGAACGTCGTGACCGTCTCCTGCAGGATGGTGGAATCGAGGTCGAGCTTCTGGGCCAGTTCGGTGATGCTGGCCGCCCGGATCGGCGGATAGAGCGACGGCATGAAAAGTTCGAGCGAGGTGGCGTCGAAGATGATGTAGGCGATCTGCTCCGGCTGGGCCGCCACCAGACGTCCCCAGATGGCATAGCGCTTGGGCCAGAAGTCCTCCCCCTCGTCATAGAAACGCCGGGCACTCCTGTTTACGACAATGCCGAACACCACGCAGTCCAGGCGGGTGATGATTCCGCCGTCGAATTTCGGTGCACGCGCATCGATGGCCACCGCATGGCATTGCTTGGGATCGCCGACCGGGGCCACGCCGTTGTCGAGCAGCAATTCCAGCAGATCGCCGCGATTGTAGGGCGAACCGCGAATGAGGAAGTTGTCGGCCACGTCGCCCCAGTAACGTTTGAGCCATTCGATGTTGGCTTCGAATCCACCAGCCGCTGCCACAAAGGTTGAAGCCGAAATGACCATGTCTCGGCCATCGACCTGCACCCTGGCCGATTGGAAGGTGCCGTTGTCGATGGTGAGATCGACCACCGGCGCATCGTAGTGGAAGACGACGCCCAGCGATTCGGCTGTGCGGTAGAGGGCATTCAGCATGGCGCGGCCACCGCCCAGGAAGAAGGAATTGGTCCGCCCAAGGCTGAGGGTGCCGCCAAGCGACGGCTGAAATCGCACACCCTGATCGGCGATCCAGCTAAGCATGTCCTTGGACTGCGCGATCATCATTCGGGCCAGCTGTTCATTGGTGTTGCCCTTGGTCACGCGCAGCAGGTCTTCGAGGAATTCCTGTTCACTGTAGGGGCCGGACAGATGGTCATTGGCGTGGTCATGGGCGCAGCGCATGTTGCGCGTATGGCGCGTGTTGCCACCGCGATAAAATCTCGGCGCCTTTTCCACAACCAGTACGCTGGCACCCCGTCTTGCGGCGGAAATCGCGGCGCACAGAGCCGCGTTTCCGCCGCCGGCAATCAGCACGTCCCAGTTCTTGGCAGCGCCAAGCATCAGTCACCCCTCAACGTAATGTGTACTAACGAATACTATTGTATACAAGAACGCTCAGAAGTGAAGCCCTATTGTCCGAAGCACCACTCAGAAAGTAGGAATGACGGCAGATGCAGATTGACCAGCCAAGCCAGACCATTGCCCAGGGTTCGCGCGCCGCCACGGTCTACCACGCGCTGCTCGACCGGATGCGGCGCGGCGAGCTCAAATCCGGCACGCGGTTGCGGGAGGAGGACGTTGCCAAGGCGCTTGGCGTCAGCCGCACTCCCGTCCGTGAAGCGCTCGGCCGCTTGCAGGCCCGTGGCCTGATCGAACCTGCCCAGGGCGGCATGGCCGTCGCTGAACTCCGCCGCCCGAGGGTTATGGAACTCTATGCCCTGCGTGCCATCCTCGAGGGTGCAGCCGCGCGCTTCGCGGCCGAGAACGCCGCCGCGACCGATCTCGACCTCATCCAGCTGACTGCGCAGCGCTTCGAAGACTCAGGCAACGATCCAGCGGCAAGGGCTACCATGAATATCGTCTTCCACTGCGCCATTTACGACGCTGCTCACAATTCCTATCTCGCGCGTATGCTGGATGACCTCAATGACTCATTGGCCTTGCTTCCCAACACGACCTTCGCGGTCGGTGGCCGGAACCAGGCTGCAAATCTCGAGCACCAAGCAATACTCCGGGCCATTTCCGAGCGCGATCCCGACAAGGCGGAGAAAGCGGCCCGCTTCCATATTCACAACGCCCTCCAAGCGCGATTGACTTTGCTTCTGTAGTATCGGTCGCGGAGCCACAAGAGCTGGAGGCGATTGCCGGCAATCGTCGCCACAACGCATACTGTGCCGACAGTGTTCATCCGCCATGGCGGAATCTGTCAAAAAGCGGCCGTCGCAGCCATGGTGGGCGAGGTTGCGGTACTGGCAGCAGAGGCATCATTGCGTTCGCACGATGGGGATTACCGCGTTCGGTGACGCGACGCTTACTCTTTCCGTGAGCGCACCCGTATAATATGCCGGGTTTGGTGTCAGACCTGGCGGCAGCGATCTTCCGGGCATTCTCATTCGTGGCACACGTAGGCCAACATCCGGAATTCACGAAATGTCATGTTCCGGGGGGCATTTCCCTGGGCGATTATGCACTTGACAATACCACTGGATTTGGTAGTTTTGCCGTATGGCAAACGAACCAAAAAAGCTTCCGAGTGGCAAGAACCCGAAGGGCGACCTTACCCTCATTCAAATCGCGCAACGCTTCTCGACCGAAGAAGCGGCCCGTGAATATTTCGAGAAGCTTCGCTGGCCGAACGGTCCCGTGTGCGCCCATTGCGGCAATGCCGATCAAGAGCGCATATACAGGGTCACGCCAAATCCCGAGAAGAAAATTCGCGCCGGCTTGTACAAGTGCGCCGAATGCCGGCAGGGCTTCACCGTCACCGTGGGGACGGTGTGCGAGGATTCGCATATTCCGATCAACAAGTGGCTCATCGGTTTCTACATGATGTGCGCCAGCAAGACTCAGATCAGCGCGCTTCAGCTCCAGCGCCAACTTGAGATCGGTTCGTATCGGTCGGCATGGTTCATGTGCCATCGCATCCGGTTCGCCCTTCAGGACATAATGCCGACGGATAAGCTGGGCGGAACGGTCGAAGCCGACGAGACCTACGTTGGGGGAGTCAAGCGCGGCATGGGACGGCGATACACTGGCAACAAGACGGCGGTAGTTTCTCTGGTTGAGCGCGGCGGGCGTGTTCGTTCGCAGGTCGTGAACAAAGTATCCGGCGACGCACTTGGCCGTCTGCTGAAACAGCATGTTGCGGAAACCGCTCACCTGAATACCGATGAGTCCCCACTCTACAAGAAGGCTGGCGCGACTTTCGCATCACATGACACAGTTAACCACGGCCAAGAAGAATATGCCCGCCGTGACATATCCGGACGCCTAGCATCTACGAACACGGCTGAGGGTTTTTTCGGCAACACGAAGCGCTCCATCGACGGAACACACCATCAGGTAAGCGGGAAGCACCTTCCCCTTTATCTCTCCGAACTCGACTACAAGTATAACACTCGTGAGGAAACGGACGGCGCTCGTACCGAGAAGGGTATCCCAAAAATCGTAGGCAAGCGGCTCATGCTTCGCCGTCCTGCCGGGCGAGCTTGAACATGGCCCGGTCAACGATAAAGCGTGTATCGGAGCGCCGCGCTGAACACCTATTGAACGATCTGCTCGTTTCACAGGGTTGGGATTTGCGTCGCCCCCCGCATGGGGACCTGCTTCTTCAACACGAGTACCGCAGCTATCCCGACCTGGCGGAAGCTCTCTGGAGTGCTAGCAAAAGCGGAAGCGGCTCAGGCGTTCCCGAGGCAATCTTGGTGGATCGCACGTCACTCATTCCTGTAGCGGTCATCGAAGCGAAGCCGTCGTCAAAGGACATCAAGAGGGCGCTAGCTGAGGCGACCGGATACGGTGACGCGCTTTGGGGTGGCGGCGCCCGCCCTTTGGCGATTGGTCTTGCTGGGGTGTCGGACGATGAGTTCCAACTTCGCGTCGCAAAGCGCGTCGGAAGAGAGTGGCGCGAGATAACTTACGATGGCTATCCGATAAGCTGGATACCGACGCGCGCCGACCTTGAGCGCATCGCGGTTCCAAGTGGTCCAATCGACATACGGCCTACCATTCCGCCTCTTGAAGTACTGGCGGCGCGCGCCGATGAGATTAACCGGCTACTGCGGGAGTCGCGGATTAAGGACGAATTCCGCCCGGCTGTCGTTGCGGCAATCATGCTCGCGCTTTGGTATTCGAAGGGGGACATTCGCCGCGACCCAAAGTACATTTTGCGCGATATCAACGAAGCCTGCCGTGACGCCTTCATCAAAGCCGGAAAGGCAGATTTAGCTAAGAGCCTGCGGGTCGATGAGGCGAACGAGAAACTCCGGGATAAAGCGCGCCGGATTGCGCGGATTCTTGAGCGCTTGAACGTGACCGTGCTTACGGCTGAGCACGACTATCTTGGCCAACTGTATGAGGCGTTCTTCCGCTACACCGGCGGCAACACCATTGGTCAGTATTTCACCCCGCGCCACATAGCTCGGATGATGGCCGATGTTTGTGGGGTGACGCGGGCTGATGTCGTACTCGACCCGGCATGTGGCACCGGCGGCTTTCTTGTCGCCTGCATGGATCGGATCCTTAGGGAACACCATCTGTCGCGCTCGCAAATGGTCGAGATCGTCAAGAAGCATCTTATCGGCTTCGAGGACGAGCCGGTCACGGCAGCATTGTGCGTGGCCAATATGATCCTTCGTGGCGATGGATCAACCGGCGTCCATCGGGCTGACGCTCTCACGTCGCCTGCCTTTCCAATTGCCAAGGCAACAGTCGGCCTTATGAACCCACCGTTCCCTCATCGGAACACTGATACACCGGCAGAAGACTTCATAGACCGCGCGCTTGAGGGCTTGCGCGACAGGGGCAAGCTTGCGGTTATCATGCCGACTAGCCTGTTGGTAAAGGAGGATAAGGGTAAGTGGCGTGGGGACGTGCTGAAACACAACTCGCTCCTTGCCGTCTGCCAGCTGCCGGACGAATTGTTCCAGCCGTTCGCATCCGCCACCACAACCTTCGCCGTCATTGAAAAGGGCGTGCCGCATAACTCCAAACGCAAGACAGTTTTTGTCCGCCTCCATCATGATGGGCTGACGCTTCGCAAAGGCGTGCGGGTAGAGCGCCCAACCGAGCCGAACCAGATTCCCGATGCAATTGACGCCATTCTAAACGGCACGACAACGCCAGGCTTTTCTGGGAAAGCCAGCATAGAGGGCACTGTTGAATGGTCCCCTGGGGCTTACATCGCATCGGCTCCAGCCGAAGATGTCGAAATGAGCGCTGCGGTGGACGTACTAATTCGGCGGCTGGCGTCCTTCTACACCCGGTATGCTCCTGAGGTGATCGCACAACGGCAAGCAATCGCTGCCGGAGAGATTGAGCAAGTCGATTATCTGAAAACCCTGTCCAAGCAGAAGCTCAAAAATGCACAGGCGCTTAAGGGCGGCCCAGATGAGATCGGCGGTCGGTTTGATATTGTGTATGGTCTTGGGGAGATTGAATCCCGCGACGGAATTCCCGACGGCCGCACCCTGATTATCTCCCCGACAGAGCAGTATAACGGATGCTACGGATGGCTCGAATTTGAGAAAGTTCTAAAGCCGCCGTTTATCACCGTGGCGAGAACGGGAAGCATCGGAGAAGCGTTCATCCATTTGGAGCCATGCGCTCCGAACTCAGATTGCCTTGTGATACTTCCCAAGAAAAGAGACTGGGAATCTGTCCCCGATCTCCTCCTTGCGGCATCTGCAATCCGCCTTGAGCGTTGGCGCTACAATTATGGTCGGAAGATTACACCAACGCGGCTAGCCAACGTGAAACTAAACTTCTCCGACGAGGTCCATGAGAGCACTGCTGCTATGTGGGAAAAGTTCCGAGAAGTTATCGAGGCAAGTTTGCGTCCCTACGCGGAAGATGCGGAAGATCGGATTGACGCGGCAATCGCACGAACACGTTTAGCAGCACTTGCCACGGCTCCTGAGCGACTTGTGAAGGGTGCCGCGCTTCGTCGTAGGCTCGCCAAGATTGAGGGTTAGGAAGTGAGCGCCCTCTATGGCTTTGCGTTTACAGAGGACGCACTTGACTACCTTGAAACCACAGTCCCAGTGAAAATACGGAAGCAAATAAAGCGTAGGATTGAAGCACTCGCCGCTAATCCGATCCCGCCCGGATCTAAGAAGCTTTTCGGAGTGATGGACGGCAACAATTCGGTGTACCGAGTTCGTCAGGGCGACTACAGAATCCTCTATGCTGTCCGCCCGGTTATCATCGTGATACTAGATATCGATCACAGGAAGGACGTGTATCGATGAAGACTGCAAAGCCAAAGTCGACGGATGAGATGCGAATGAGCGTCGAAGAATTCAACCGCATTATGAGCCAAGCGCTCCGCGTCAAACCCGAACCGAAGAAAGCGAGCCGACCGACAAAGCGGAAGGCCAGCGCTAGGCCAAAGAAGCCCGTGAAGTAGCTAGGTGGCAGCCGCCTTCCAAGACCGGTTCCGATAGCCGGTATTGTCAAGTGCATAATCGCCTTTCCCTGTTGCTGCGCAATATTCCCTGTTCACAGCCTAAAAATCCCTGAACCCGGCCACTACATTCCCTGCAAGGCCGTGCCGGGAAACTCAGGCCTATGTCATTGATAAACAGTTTGATTTTTGCATCAGAATCGGCCCAAACGGCCCAAGTTCGCGGCATTATGTATCAAGCGCACCAAGAGCTGGATGGCGGTGAGCCGTGAGGGCGGTGCTGTTGGTGGCTGCTCTAGCCACGGCTCTGGTGGTATGGAACCATGTGACCAACGCGATTTCCGGCGTCATCGAATTTGTCGTCGTCAGCGGACAGATGCAGCACGATGAACGTCTCTTGCTCCTTCTTGAACACATCGCTCCATTTCAGAAGCAGTCTGACGTCAAAATCTATTTTTTGCGTGAGAACAGATTGATAGTCGTTCCGATCAAAATCGCTATGCACCCAAATGATACTGCCAATCCCCTTTTGGCCGGCAGAAACAACCTCGCAACTACCTACCCGAAGGTTCTCGTGCCCCATCCGCTTGTAGCGATTAAGAACTCGCTCAACCTCGATCGGCATGTCGCCGAGCGTACCGTGAAGCAAGTTCAGGTTGGCTTGTATTTCAATGCCGCTGGCAGGAGACTGCCCCACATTGCGGAGAATGGGGTATATGGCGAGCACATCCTTTTTGACAGAGAACAGAGCCGTGGAACAAGTCAGATATGCTCTGCTCTGAGCAATACCAATTTCTTGAGCAATGGAATTGGCCGCCAACGCGGCGCCAACCGCATTCCTATTCAATTCAAGAGAACGCCAGATGAAAAAGATGCCGATCAGACTGAGGAATACAGATACGAACGCAGTTATGCCCACCGCAGCGGCCCAATAAGCCATCTGCCATTGGGCGTACAGATCGGCCTCTTGTCGTGTCTTCTCTTTGGCGGATTTGCGAGCCTCGGATATGCATTCTTCCTGGGCGTCAGAAACCAAGAGCGCACAGCGTTGCTCTATAGTTTGCTGGGATTCCTTCTCTATTTGTGTGCTGTTTGTATGATAGTCTTGGTTTAAACCAAATAGGCCCCAGTACAGCCAGATCATTGTCGCTGCCAAAACTATTGTGATGGCGGCTGCAGCCACCACACCGGCCTGAACAATCAATGCGTCTTGCTTTTTTGATGCGTCGTCGCCAGTCATGCTTGGCGACTTTATTGCCCGAGCGGCAATTAGACGAGTCGAATTTCCTTGGCCTCAATCGCCAACATGCACTGGAACAGGAACGCCGCCGAGAATCCCCCGCGGCTGATTTTGTTGTTGAGATTGCGCTCAGTTTCCTTCACCCCAATTCGTTCCAGTCGTTCGGCAAGTTGGGCATAGGTAATCCCTCGGCGTTTCAGTTCTGCCTTGAGGATGTTCTTTGCCATCTCCTCAAACTGCTGAGTAACGGGGGAATCCTTGAAAGCGTTGGTTGCCATGGGGCCTCAAAATATCATCACAAGTGATGATATAAGCCCTTGCATATCGTTATACAAGTCTCTACATCTGATGCATAATATCATCGGATGTAATGACAATGAGCCAGCACTTCCTTCTTTCCGCCGCCGCCCGCACCTTGAGCCTCAAGGAAATCTATCGCGGTGGTGAGGACAAGGCCTATGCCATGTTCCGCAAGCTCCGCTGGCCACAGACGGACGGTGAGGCCGTTTGCCCGCGCTGCGGCTGCATCGACTCCTACGAGATCAGCACCCGCCGCAAGTTCAAGTGCAAGGGCTGCCATCATCAGTTCTCCGTCACGTCCGGCACCATCTTTGCCTCGCGCAAGATGGCCTTCACCGACATGCTGGCGGCGATCTGCATCACCGTGAACGCAGCCAAGGGCGTGTCCATGCTCCAACTGAGCCGGGATATCGACTGCCAGTACAAGACGGCCTTCGTGCTCTCTCACAAGCTCCGTGAGGCGCTTGCAGCCGAGTCCAAGGGCCGGACCCTGGACGGCGAGGTTGAGGTCGATGGCGCCTATTTCGGTGGCCATATCCGCCCGGCCAACAATGCCGAGAACCGGGTTGACCGCCGCAAGGCCGAACACCAGACCGGCACCCGACGTGTCGTGGTGGCCTTCCGGCAGCGCAAGGGCCGCACTCTGCCATTCGTGGTGCGCTCCGAGGCCGAAGGTGTTGAACTGGCCATGCAGCACGTTTCCCGCATGGCCGTGATGCACGCTGACGAAGCCAGCCATTGGGACCGTCTGCATGACGGCTGGCAGGTCGGCCGCATCAACCATTCGGAAGCCTACAGCACTCCGGAAAGCTGCACCAATCAGGTCGAGAGCTATTTCAGCCGGTTGCGCCGCATGGTGTCAGGCCAGCATCACCACGTCAGCCCGCGCTATCTGCATCAGTACGCCGCTCAGGCTGCCTGGATGGAAGATCATCGCCGGATGCCGAACGGCGAACTGGTTCATGCCGTGCTCGCTCTGGCCATGGCGCACCCCGTCAGCCGGGCTTGGAAGGGGTATTGGCAGCGGCAAACATAACATATTGTAATCATTGGACGATGTAAGACTTTGAATATATTGACAAATCACCCGCAAGTTCCTATCTTGCATATATGCTCGATGTCTTGCAGAGACCGGATTACGAAAAAGTGCAACGGGTAGTCCGTGGCCTGCATTCGGAATTTGCAATAGAGAACCCACCAGTTAATCCAGTGGAAATATCCAGATCAAAAGGGATAGACGTCACTTTTGTGGAGTTCTCAGGAGATGCCAATAACATTTCTGGCTTCTACGACTTTGAAGAGAATGCAATATACGTCAACAGGAACGAATTCCCCCTACGCCAGACATTTACGGTCGCCCACGAACTTGGTCATGCGCTTCTTCATAAGGAGTGGGCCAAGTCAGACCAGTATCGAATTCTTCTGAGGGATTCTGATTATTCCGGGTCGGATGCTTACGAGAAGGAAGCGAATGCTTTTGCAGCGCACCTGCTGGTGCCAAGGTTCATGCTTGATCGATATTGGAAAGACAACAGCGTTGAATCACTTTCTCGTCTATTCGCCGTCTCTGTGCCGATGATCAAGAACCGGATTGCATTCGAGTATGGTGTCTGACCGAAAAGCCGCGAAAGGATCAGTTGTCAAGAAGGAGGTTGATGATCCTGAGCTCGAAGAAGCTCTTTCGGCGGCAACGAAGCATCAACTGGAATTGAAAAAAGAAGACAACCGACATAGAGAGCAAATGCATGCTCAAGATATTGGGGTGTTTGGTTGGGCATTCGGCGGTGAAAAGTCCGCCCCTGTATATATCGCTGCAATTGCTACATTGTTTGGTTTGGCGGGTGCGGCCTTCTGTTGGTTCCAAGCATCCGGCGTTCAGGAAGTAGCGTCAATCGACTTTTGGTCCACTCAGGCCGAACGAGCAATCGCCTTTTCTGGAGCGACTCTGGCTTACATTTTTGGGAGAGGTGGAAAGGCTTAGCCAATTCATCTCCCAATTACCTTCCGCACGTCCTTGACCTTCTCCGCCACAGAGGAAAGCAAGGTGCCGTTGTCGGTGTCCCATCCGAGGCGCTTTAGGACTTCTGCCGCAATCTCCTTGTTGACGGTCAGCTCGGGCCGCTCTCTGCGTAGATCATAGATGATCCGGCGAAGCTGGCCGCGCTTGAACAGTCGGCCAGTCTGTTTGCGGATGGTGGGGATGGCCTTTGGGTCACCGTCGTAGCCAAACATTGTGAGGACGCTGTCTACGTGAGCAATCCTGCCTGTTATCTCCCGGCGGCGCTTGTCGATCTCGGCAAGTTCTCCCGCCAGTTCACCGCGTTTCTTCACCAGAGCAGAGATGACATGCGGTTCGGCCATGATTACAAACTTAAAGACCACACCGATACTGTGTGGTACATTGGCCCCATGGCCAAGAACGAAACCGCTAGTTCAATCTCCTGCCTTGAGCAAAGCGAACATCTTCCGGAGTCCACTGATCGGTCTGGCCGCAGTGGGGACAGACCGCCTCTATTGTTGGCGGGAGACCCTGTGGTCCAAGCGGACTTTGGAACGGCCCCCCTAACGCAATACCGCGTCGGCATTTGGGGTTCCGACACTCGACCTTTAGATACCACAGATCAGCCTCAACCTTTGCCATCCAATGCCTCCCGAAAGAGGCAACGCTAGGATAGGCAATCAATGGAGTCGAGTCTTGGTGCGCTTCCTACATAATGCCGCAAGTTCGAGGATTTTCCCTGTAGATTCCCGCGGAACAGGGCAATCGACAGGCAGAGACAAATTCGCAGCAGTTCGAATCCATCGCCACTTCCAATTCATCGATGTTCGCATCTGTTCGCACCCGTCCAATATGAACTATTAGTTTCAATAGCTCGCGTCCATCCCTGTCCGCCGGTAGTATCTCGTCACCCGCCACAATCCGCGTGTTTCCCTCGGACCGCTCCTAGGAGCGAGCTTCGCGGTAGATGATGCGTGGAACAAACCATGACCGGCAGATTGAACCGCCTGACCGCCCGTGCCGTCGCAACGCTCACTATGGCCTGCTGCCGGTTCCGTGGACGGATGGGCAACGACAAGGACGGCGGACTGTCGCTCGCATTGGCACGGGAGAAGGCGGGCCTGCACCGGAAGATGCTGGCAGACGGCCTGGACCCTCTGTTTGAGATGCGGGCCGCGGAGACGACCTTCGGCAGCTTTGCCGACGACTATGTCACGAGCCACCGGCCCCATTGCCGGCTATCTGCAAAGCGCCCCCATATCGGTCGTCCGAGGTGGCTTCAGGTTACACTGACAACAGACGTTCCTTAAAAAAGGCGTTGGAGCGCCTATCGTCCTGGGATTCGTCCATCACGCCTTATGAGTTTATCTGTAAATGCTGGAGAACCCAGCCCGAAAGATTCAATTCAAACCCGCGCCACAAAACGCGGGGACTGAACACCTAGTGCGTAATGCGCCAAGACGGAATCGTCTTGGCGGAGCAATGACGCACCAACCTATTGATGAGCGAGCAACCGGACACAATCCTACGACAGGCTCGCAGGTGAATTGTTCATGCCTTCCAAGGCAAATCATTGGACCGCGCGGGCGTGGCGTCAGGCGACAGCTCAAGCTGGATGCCAGGAATCACCCAGGCAGAGAAATTCTCTGGTCCGCCGCCTGGCCATGATATCAGAGGAAGGTTAGGTCGGCGTTGTTGTCGATGAACAGATACGTGTCGTACGCCCCATTGTAGAACTGCGCTATTCCGCTGCCCGAGTCGATCAAAGCCCATTGCGCACCATCGGTGACAGTCACCGTAACGTCGCCGTCGACATGAACCGTCAGGCGCCAGTTGGCCTCAGTGACGGAGCCATCGGGCTGCGGGATGCTGACTGCCGGCGAAGCCATCGCGCGAATTGCCTCAGCGGACAAGATGGCGTCGATTCCCTCCGTGCCGCCGTGGAACACGAAGGTCTCGACGCTATCGATCATGTCGCGCAGAGCGGGGGTATCGATGGTGCGGCTTGGGAACCCATTCTCGCTGTATGATGATTGCGAGAATGCGTCGGCGGTGAAGTCAATGGCATAACGGGTGCTGCCGGCCAGTTCGGGATGGTCGAAGACCAGCGTATCCGCACCCGTGCCGCCGTCGATCCTGTAGTCGTTGGAAAAGGCATAGGGCAGATACATCACATCGTCACCGCTACCGCCTTGCACATCGTAGAGGCCAGCTGTTCTTGTGATTCCGGAGGCTGAAGTGCCGCCGAGGCTGGTTCCTAGATGGTAACTTTCCACGCCATCGGCATCCGGCATACCGATATGGATGATGTCGTTGCCGTCGCCGCCCAGAAGCCGGTATTCGACAAAACCAATCATGCTCTCCAGTCTCTGCTGAATTTCGTCGTAGGAAGAGAACCCTGTTTCCATATCTGGATTGAAGGTAAAACTCACGGGGTCACCATTGACATCCTGACCAAAGTAGACACGAAGCCAGATTTCATCATTAAAATGGGAGTCAAATTGATAGTAGCCATAGTCGAATGTTTGACCCATGACTCCGCCGTACAGCGTGTCGTCACCGGCCCCGCCATCAATTATATATGCAGTTCCCCCTGACCCGGCATATAGTCCGGCGTTGCCGCCGTGGCCGCCGTAGATGGCATCATTGCCAGCACCGCCATCTATCCGATACGTGGCCTCACCCCCGGCGCCGAATTTGTAAAATTCTCTTGCCAAGACGCGGCCATTGCCGCCGTCGCCGCCATCACCGCCGATGATCGTGTCGTCACCGTCGCCGCCGTTCAGGTAATAGAGACTGTCGCCACCCTTTCCGGCATCGCCACGTATGCCGCCCGGTCCGCCGAGGATCGGAACGACCACTGACACATCGTCTGCGCCCATGGCGCCGTCGTCGCCATCAATCCCACCGATGCCGCCGTTACCGCCACTGCCGCCGAAGATCACGTCGTTGCCGCCCATCCCGTAGACCAGATAGGCCTGTTGCCCGCCAATACCGCCCGCGCCGCCAGCGGCACCCTGGATGCCGGGAAACACAAGGTAGTAAGTTGGATCCAGGTAAAATGCCGCTCCGTCACTGCCGTTGGTGGCGTCGCCACCATTCCCGCCATTGCCGGCGGCCAGTTGGTCATCACCATAGATGACATCGGTGCCGGCGGTGCCTTGTACGATATCCCCGAAATCGGCTCCTGCAGTGCCGGTGCTGCCGTCGACTACTCTGTACTTGACCCAGGGCGTGGCATTGGGGTCGTCCGATAGAAGCGCGTTTACGATATCTGCAATCGCATCAGTGATGGTGACGTAGAGTGGATTTAACCCGGACAGGATCAACACCGTCTCCTTGGAGAGGGTGTTGCCTTCGAATCCACCTTCCAGGTACATTTTGCCGTCGGTGCCATCGAGCCCGTTTATCACGTCGGTTGGCGGCAGATGCGTCCCGCGATCGTCGATCAGGTTGAGCGCGGCATCGAACAGCACGGAGGCTTGGCTGAAGCTCGGCGTAACGGTGTCAATCGGTATGTCGTTGGGATCGAGGCTCGCCCAGTGGTTCACCGTGGCATAGTTCTCATAGCCATAGACGAAACCAAACTGGCCGCTGAGACCTCCAGCGAGCGCGGCCGGGCCAATCGCGACCTGCAGCTTGTTGCCGACGATCTGTGCCATGGTACCGTCGATCAGCGCAGTCTGCCAAGAAAAGCTCGTGGCGTCGTAGAGCTTGACGGGGCCGGGCGAGCCGCCTGCACCGAAAGCTGGCACCGAAGTGTCAAAGAGGCCCAACCGGCTGACGATATCGGCGGCATCGCCCGACGAGGCGTCATACAGTGCCTGGATGTCCAGATCGTAGACGACACCGGTCAATCCGGTTGGTCGTCCGTTCGCATCCCGCGTGAATTCGAATCTCGCATTGGCCTGGTTGCCGAAATCAACGGCACCGGCGTATTCCGACGCGTTGTTGGGGGAAATCTGGATGGTGACGATACCGGAGCTGGTTTCGCCGTCCGGCGCGGTGATGGTGTAGGCAAACTGGTCCTGACCCTGGATCGCGCCAATCGGCGTGTAGGTGAAGGTGCCATCGTCATTGATCGTCACATTGCCGAAGGCCGGCGCGGATGGCACGTTCGGCGTGATGGCAACTGTCGTGCCTGGAATCAGGTCTCCCTTGCCGTTGCGAAAGACCTCGTCGTTGACGAGCAGATTGCCGCTGACCGAGCCGAAGCTTTGGACATTGTATGAATCATCATACGCCTGGAGATATGGCGTGACGCCGCTGATCGCCCATGGCGCGGTGTTCGCGCCAAACATCACGCCTTCGACATCGAAGCCTACAAGTTCACTGTTGCCGCCCTCGATGAACCTCCAGCCGCGGCCGAGGTAGTCCATGCGAATGATGTAATCGCTCAACTGTTTGTCGAACAGGACGATGTCGATGCCGCCACCGCCGAAGACGCTGTCGCTGCCCTTGCCGCCCGATAGCAGGTCGTCGCTGTTGCCGCCCATCAGCACGTCGTTGCCGGCCCCTCCATTGAGCCTGTCGCTGCCGTTTGCGCCGGTGATGATGTTGTCGAGCTTGTTGCCGGTCAGAATCAGGTCCCGGTGGCCACGCCCCGTAAGAGCCTCGACATTCGCATTCACGTTGTTGAGATTGAGACTTATGGTACTGAAGATCGTGTCATAGCCATTGTCCCTTCCCTCCACGACCACGTCGTATCGGCTGTTGACGTAGTAGGTGTCATCTCCGGAGCCGCCCTCCATACGGTCAGCGCCCGCGCCTCCATTCAGGATGTCGTTCCCAGAACCGCCGAGCAACAAATCGCTTCCGCCGCCGCCGAGCAATGTATCGAGGCCCGCACCGCCATAGAGCGTGTCAACACCGGCCCTGCCGACGAGGACATCGTTGCCACGATAGCCAAAGACCTCATCGTCGCCTTGGGTGCCGAGCAGCTTGGCATTGCTGATGCCGTCGTCGTCGCCCATCGTCCCATAGATCGCCGCCATGCTATCGCTCCCAGTTTTGCACCCACCCGCAGCCCGGCAAGGAGAAGAGTCATATTTGTCCCTGTGGGCACGCCAGGACTATGGCCCAGGGATGAAATTAAGCTACTTGTATTCCTTCCTTCAACGCAAGGCTAAATTCCTGATCAGGTCTGGGTCGGTCCAATAGCCATATTGGCCGACTTTCCAGAGCTGCAGAGCGCTCAGACATCGGTCCGTATCGGCCCCAGGTGACGCCGGCAGCGATCTGTCTTTAAAATCAATTCCGATTTTCAGCCAGAAGTTGATCGCATTCCACGGGAGCACGCTGCGCTGTTTATTCCTACATGGCGACTCCGGAACCCGCCTAGCCGACACAGCCGTTATTCAAGGCGGATCAGATGCTACACCATCAGCGAAGGTGTGGTTCGACGGATTGCCATGCAACAAGGCGAACCAGGGCGAAGGCCTGGTTTCGGCCGGACGTATCGAGATGGCCGGTGCGGGCGAACGTCCGCTATCGCCCGCTCGGTGCCCAACGACCGCCAGTCCGATGTCGGCCCCGATACGGTCATTCGTGCCGGCCGCGGCGTACGACTCTCCGCCTCCCAAATTTGTAGTTGGCGAAGTTATGCACTGGGTCTCAGAGGCCCGCATCGCCGGCGCCGAACGCAAGAAGCGGCTGAATTCAAACGTCGACATCAAGCGCGCGGGAAAGGCGCACACATAACCAGAAAGACCATGTTTACATCGACTCTGCCAACAACTTGTCGAGACTTGTGCCATCCTGCCCATACTGGAAACCGTACTTGCTCTTGATAAAAAATGTGATCAATCAAGATCCGGAAAGGAGCACATTGACGAGGACGAAGGGACATGGTGGCCGACGAATTTGCGCTGGCCGCCCGCGAGGGGTACGCAACCGATCAACCTGCGAAGCGTTAGCCGAGACCGAACGGTCAGGCGAACGGCCGCTCGCCTTCATGCTCAGGGTCATGATGGACGAATCCCAGGACGACAAATGCCGGGACGTGATGGCATTGGCGGCAGCGCCGTTCGTCCACCATAAGCTATCAGCAATTGCCTACCAACTACATCTGGACCTGCGGGATTGGAGTGATGAGCAGGTGAAGCTGGCACGAGATGCCCTCATGGCCGCTCAGCAGATGAAACCGCGAACACCGAAGAGGTGACCCAGGAAACGAGTAACCCAGACATCGAGATTGTCCGAAGAATACGCCAACTCCTTCTCGGGCCGTCGGACTCTACTCGCTTTGGGACCACTTTGCGGGGCTCAGATCACCTCATCGATCTCACTGGGAGCGGCGACAATGACCTCATTCTCGATCTTCTCGACCTGTTCCAGAGCTCCGATGATACGAGTGGGGCATTACCCGCCTGACAATCGACGGCGGAGACGGCGGCAGTGTCGGCACATTCGATAGCGGTTGGACAGACACGGGAACTGCTTTGATTGGCAGCGAGACCTACGAAGTCTTCCCAAAGGGCCAGGCACAGCCAATCGTTACTGCCGCCATCGGCATGAGCGGTATCATTGCCTCGGTCACTCCCTAGGACAGAACCTGATTGAAGCTACAAAAGCCGTTTTATATCAATGTCTTGATGGGCCGATTAGTCTCCCTCTCCCTCCGCGAGTATCGTTCCTCAGATGTTGACGTGCTGCGATCCAAGCAATCGCTGTTGATGCGGCGCAGCTTCATGACAGTTCTGTGAACTTGCCGCTTTACAAAAGTTGTGTGACAGCTCAACGTTGTGCGCTGCAACATCAGAGCCACATGGACCATGGACACGTCTCGCAGGGAATTCCTCGGGCAGGCCGCGAAACTCGCCGCGCTGGCTGCCGCACTCACATCCGGCGTATTTCCAGGGGCCGCCGCAGCAGAAGATTTGTACGGACCCTTCACCGAATTCCGTGATGATTTCGTGCGCAACCTCGCCCACGATCTCGCCGCCAAGCCGTTTGTGGACGAAAAGATCGAAATGCCTGCGGATTTCGAGGTCACGACCTACGATCAATACCGCGACATCCGGTTCAACCCGGAACGCTCGGTGTGGAAGGGCGAAGACCACAGGTTCTCCTTCGACCTGTTTCACTCCGGCTTCCTGTTCACCAAACCGGTCGACATCTACGTCGTTCAGGACAGCCAGCAGGCCAAGCTGAACTACGATCCCAGCCTGTTCATTTTCGGTCCGAAGGTGAAGCCGCCGGACGGCAAGACCGACCTGCACTATGCGGGCTTCCGGTTGCGCTATCCGATCAACAACCCGGACGTGAACGATGAATTCCTGGTGTTCCAGGGGGCGTCCTACTTCCGCGCGGTCGGCAAGGGCCTGCTCTACGGGCTTTCGGCCCGTGGCCTGGCCGTCAATACTGGTCAGCCGTCAGGGGAAGAGTTCCCTTTCTTCCGGGCATTCTGGATTCGCAAGCCACAAGCCCAGACTGGCGTCATCGTCGTCGAGGCCTTGCTGGACAGCCCATCGGTGACCGGTGCCTATCGCTTCTCCATCAAGCCTGGCGACGACACCCAGATGGATGTCGAAATGACACTCTTTCCGCGCACGGACATGGCGCATGTGGGGATCGCACCGCTCACCAGCATGTTTCTGTTCAACGCCATGGAACGGCCGGTTGAGGACTACCGCAACGCCGTCCACGATTCCGACGGCCTGATGATGTTGACGGGAACCGGTGAATGGCTATGGCGGCCGCTGGCTAATCCGAAGGCCCTGCAGGTCAGCGCCTTCCAGGACAAGAGCCTGCGGGGCTTCGGCCTCATGCAGCGCACGCGGCGCTATGAGGATTTTCTCGACCTCGAGTCCCGCTACGAACGCCGTCCCAGCTTGTGGGTGGAGCCGATCGGCGACTGGGGGGCGGGCTTCGTGGAGCTGTTCGAGATCCCGTCCCAGCTCGAAACCAACGACAACATCGTGACCTACTGGCAGCCGGCGGCACCCCTGACGCAAGGCGCAAGCTACTCATACGTCTACCGCCTGCACTGGTGTGAGAACTGGCCGGACGAGCAGCCATCTCCGGTGGCACTGGTCACATTTTCGGGTTCGGGCGTCGACTACGACTATGCCTCCAATCCGCCCAAATACGACCCCAATCTGCGTCTGTATGTGATCGAGTTCGAAGGAGGGCCCGCGGCCGGCGAATTTGCGGCGAATGTGACTGCAAGTGCGGGAACAATCAGCAAGGTCGTCGTTTATCCCAATGAGATCAGCAATACGATCCGCCTGTCCTTCGCGCACGATGCAACGGGGCTTGATATGGCTGAGTTGCGCGCTGTCCTGAAACGCGGCAACGTGGTGGCGGGAGAAACGTGGCTTTACAGATGGACAAGATCTTGAACCATACGCCCCCGGCGTCGCCGCTGGACATGCCGGAGCAAAGCCTCGGTGCTTGGGACTAAGAGGCGGTACGCCTGGCGCCGGACGCAAATGTATTGCGGGCGCGTATCTTCGTCTTTGGCTTGACGGTACTTCTCACCGGCGCCGGAACCTATGGCATGTACCAGGTGATCAGCCCGGTCGACGTGACATGGTTGCAGATCCTGTTCGCAACACTGTTTGCGCTGACCTTCACCTGGATTTCCTTCGCCTGCGCCAGCGCCTGTGCCGGCTTCTGGTCGTTGTTGCGCGGACGCGCAACCGCCCCAAAGCTCGCTCCACATGTAGACATGGGACGTACAGCGTTGCTGATGCCGGTCTACAACGAAGACCCCGATGCCGTGTTTGCCAGACTTGAGTTGATGGCGCAGAGCCTGGTGTGGCAAGGCGCCCAACGGCACTTCGACATCTTCGTCCTGAGTGACACGCGCAAGGACGATGTGGCACAGCGTGAGGAGGATTGCTTCAAGGCCTTGCGTCTGGCGATGCACGGCGAGATGGGCGTCTACTACCGCAGGCGGGCTGACAACCGTCACCGCAAGGCCGGCAACATTGGTGATTTCGTCACCCGCTGGGGTGGCGCCTATGACCACATGATCGTGCTCGATGCCGACAGCGAGATGAGTGGCGACATCCTGGTCACACTGGCCCGGGCGATGGCGGCCGACCCCGCCGCTGGCATCATCCAGTCGCTGCCGCTCCTTCACAATCGCTGGACGCCGTATGCCCGGATGACCCAGTTCGCCGGCCGGATCTACGGACCGGTCGTTGCGGCTGGCCTTGCCGCGTGGCATGGCCGCGACGGCAATTACTGGGGACACAACGCCATCATCCGCACCCGTGCATTTGCTGCCGCGGCCGGCCTGCCTGAACTTTCCGGCCGCAAGCCATTCGGCGGCCATATCCTGAGCCACGATTTCATCGAGGCCGCACTTCTGCGGCGGGCTGGCTGGGGCGTTTACATGCTTCCCCAGCTTCAGGGGTCATATGAAGAGACGCCGCCGTCGCTCATCGATCTGGCAGCGCGCGACCGGCGCTGGGCACAGGGCAACCTTCAGCACATGAAGATCGTCGGCGCCCGTGGCCTGCACTGGGTGAGCCGCGTGCACCTGATCCAGGGCATCATGTCCTACCTTGCTTCACCGCTGTGGCTGATGCTGCTGACGGCCGGCATGGGACTGGCACTGATTGCGCGCTTTACCGAACCAAACTATTTTCCGGACGGATTCTCGCTGTTTCCGGCCTGGCCGGTGTTCGATCCCGAATTGGCGTTGCGTCTGCTGACTGTCACGGCCGTGGTCCTCTACTTGCCCAAGGTATTGGGGCTGATCCTGGCGCTTCGCGATCCTGATGTCCGACGAAACAGTGGTGGTGCGCTGGGTCTCTTCAAAAGCGTGGCGGCCGAAACGCTGCTCTCCATGCTATTGTCACCGGTGATGATGCTGATCCAGTCGCGCTTCGTGCTCGACGTCATCATCGGGCGCGACTCCGGATGGAACACGCAGAACCGCGACGATGCGGCGATCCCCTTTTCGACGACGGTGCGGCGCCATGCTGTCCATACGCTGGTCGGCCTCGTATTCGGGGCCGCCGGATTCGCCATTTCATGGGCGACGTTTTTCTGGTTCCTGCCGATCATGACCGGTCTGGTCATGGCGCCGGTGGTGTCCTGGGCGACGGGGCACCCGGCATTCGGGCGCCGGTTGTGGTCGGCAAATGTGTTCCGCATTCCGGAAGAAGCCGCTGCGCTCGAAGGCCGTGCCCCAGGTTTCGAGATAGCGCCGATGCAACAGGCCGCCGAGTAGCGGGTTCCACTCATGATTGGTCGTTTGAGCCGCAGCGCCGGCTGTCACCTTGTGGCGTTCCTGAAGCGCGATCTGTGGAAGTTTGCTGCGGCCTACGTGCTTCTGCTCGGCGTCCTTGCCTATCTCGGACGCTGGACGCCAGACTATCTGGAAGGCCGCGACCTCTGGCATTTCATGTTCTCGCGGATGGTCGCCGCTTTCGTCATGCTGGGCGTTTTCGCCTCGTTCGTGCGGCTGTTTCCTGCTGCGGTGATGCTTGGCGCGACGTTCCTGCTGGTCGGCACGGTCTCCGCCATCAAGCGCGAGTCGACGGGCGAGCCGTTCCAGGTGAGCGATCTCTTTCTTACCGGACAGGCGCCGGCGCTTCTTGGCTATGTGGGCATCGGCAGTTGGCTGGCGGGCGCATCCATCTTTCCGGCTCTTTACTACAGTGCACGCAACCTGCGCTTTCGGCTCTGGAGCGTTCCCCTTTTGGCATGCTGCGTGGCGCTTCTGTCGACCTACCGGCTGGAGCCGATGGTCAAGTGGATCCATGACAATTCCTATTGGATCGGCGTTGAAAATCTGACCTTCAGCCAGGCCGAGAGCGAGCGCATGAACGGGCTCGCCACGCATCTCTATTTTTCGACGGCGGGACTTCGCCTCAAGACCTACAGCAAACAGGAGGTGGATGCGGCACTACAGGGGCTCGACGCCGATCCCGTTCCTGCTCTGCGTGCCGCGCCCAAGCCCGACGTGTTCATTGTGCTTGGCGAGGCATGGTGGCGCGACCCGACGGACGCGCAAAGCCCCATCGACAAGCTGGTCAAGGCCGGATTCTCGGAAGGCACGGCCATTTCGCCTGTCTATGGCGGGACGACGCCCAATGCGGAGTTCGAGGTGCTGACCGCGGTGCCGGTGAAAAGCTTCATGTCCGGCATCATTCCCTACCAGCACTATCTTGAATACTTCACCGATCAGGTGCGAAGTCTGCCGCGTCTTCTGGCGGGTGCCGGCTACACGTCACACGCCTACCACAATTTCGAGCGGCACTACTGGCTCCGCGACGACGTCTACCCGCGCTTCGGCTTTGCCAGCTTCGACAGCATGGAATCGATGGCGATCACCAAGCTCGACAATGGCTGGCCCAAAGACACCGGGCTCTATGCCAAGGCGGCGGAGCGGCTGGACGGGACAGCACCGCAGTTCCATTTTCTGGTAACGGTGCAGACCCATGGGCCCTATGCCGAGGACAAGGCGAAGGACGTGATCGGCGGCGAGCGCCACCCCGGCATCACCGATTACCACGACAGATTGTCGGGTGCCGTCGATGCGCTGATCGATTTCAATGCCAAGCTTGCGGCGCGCGGCAAGCCTTATGTGATCTTCGTGTTCGGTGATCACCTGCCGGGCATCCGGTTGCACCAGTGGAAGATGGGATGGAAGGATGCGGACGATGCACGCCTCCACCTCGTGCCCTTCCTGACCATCAGCAACAGCGAAGATGCGAAGATTTTTCGCGACCGGCTCGACATGCGCCCCCTAACCTGTGTCGCGCCGGTCATGCTGGACTGGCTCCGCCTCGGGGTCGATGACCGCTACATGCGTCACATGGTGAAGTCTTGCGATGCAGGAAGCTCGCATGTTGCGATCCCGGAGGAGGCGGTGATCCAGAACCAGCTGTTTGCAACGAAAGTCGACTGAATTTCAGCCTAGCATGGCGTCCAGATGTGCGATGACCGATCGCGCCAGCGGATGCGGCTCATAGCCTCCTTCCAGCATCGAGACGATCCGCCCTTCTGCATGGCGCTTGGCAACGCCGACGAGCTGACCGGTGATCCAGCCATAGTCGGCGTCCGTGAGGGCCAGCGATGACATGTCATCGGCCATGTGGCCATCGAAGCCGGCGGAGATGAACACGAACTCAGGCGCGAAGGCTTCAAGGCGCGGCATCCAGTGGCCGGTGATGGCATGGCGAAATGCAGTCGAGCCTGTGCCTGCGGGCAGTGGCACGTCGACGAGGTTCCTCGTCTCCTGCTCGTGACCGGTGAACGGGTAAAGCGGATGCTGGAACGACGAGCAGAAAAGGATGCGCGGATCGTTCCTGAAAATGTCCTCTGTGCCGTTTCCATGATGCACGTCGAAGTCGGCGATTGCCACCCGGCGGAGGCCATACGCCTCGATTGCATGCGCAGCTGCCACGGCTATGTTGTTGAAGAGGCAGAAACCCATGGCCTGGCCGCGCACCGCGTGATGGCCGGGAGGGCGCACCGCGCAGAAGACCGGATTTGCCTCGCCCGCCATCACCAGGTCCACCGCCATGACGCCGGCACCGGCAGCCCGTTCGGCGGCGCGCAGCGTGCCGGGGCTCATCACCGTGTCTCCATCGATTTCGACGGGGCCCATGCTTTCGCCCGGCGCGATGGCGTAGACCTTGTCGAGGTAATTTGCATCATGCACGCGTTCGAGCTGCTGGCGCGAGACGATGGGCGCGTCGTAGTGGCGGATCACATAGTCGAGGCCCGACGAGATCAGCTGATTGTTGATCGCATCGAGCCGTTGCCGCGTATCCGGATGTATCGGACCCGGATCGTGCCTGAGGCAATCCTGATGTGAAACCAATCCGAGCATGGTGGCTATCCTGCAGTCAGAGCCAATGTTCGACCTTCACGAGATCGGGATCATCCGGGTCCTTGCGCTGCGAGAATCCGAGGTCTTTCATCAGTCCGAGCATCGCCGTGTTGTTCTTCAGCACTGAACCCTCCATGATGGTCAATCCGTGGTCGCGCGCAGCACCGAACAGTGCCTTCATCAGCCGGGTGCCGATTCCCTGATGCTGGATCTTGTCGCTCACCACGATGGCAAATTCGCAACTCTTGCCATCCGGGTTGATGACATAGCGCGCGACGCCGATCTGGACCTGCTCGCTATCTCTTTCGATCATCGCCACCAGAGCCATTTCACGCCGGTAGTCGATCTGGGTGAATTGAACCAGCATTTCGGGGCTGAGTTCATTCATTGCGCCCATGAAACGGAACATCTTTGCTTCGTCTGACAAGTCGCGGACGAAAGCTTGCTCGCTCTCGGCATCTTCCGGGCGAATGGGACGGATGGTCAGTGGCGTTCCATCCGTCAGGTGATCTTCGATCACCAAATGCCGCGGGTAGGGGTGGATCGCCACGTGGTCATAGCGGCCGTCCCTGGCGGGGGGCCTTGCCACGCGGATCCGCGCATCGACAGCCAGCACGCCGTTCGGACCCGCGAACAGCGGGTTGATGTCGAGCTCGATCACTTCGGGCAATTCACAGACGAGATCCGAGACTCGCAACAACACGTCGATCACCGCCTCGCGGTCTACAGGGGGACGTTCGCGGAATGCGTCGAGTAGCCTTGAAACCCTGGTGCGATTGATCAACCGGTCCGCCAGCACGGAGTTCAAGGGCGGCAGTGCGACGGCGCTGTCCTTGAGGATCTCGACCATGGTGCCGCCGGCGCCGAACAGGATGGTGGGGCCAAACACCTTGTCGCGGCTCATGCCGACGACAAGCTCCCGGGCATCCTCGACCTTGGCCATCGGCTCCACCGTCACACCCTTGATCCGCGCATCGGGCCGTGCCGCCCTGGCGCTGTTGACGATGGCGTGGAAGGCACGCTTGACTTCAGCGGCGTCCACAATGTTTACGCGCACGCCGCCGACATCCGACTTGTGACTGATGTCGGGCGAGTTGATCTTCATGGCGATCGGAAATCCGACGGTCTCGGCCGCCACGAGCGCCTTGGCCGGTGTGCCAGCCTCGATGGTCATATTGATCGGGATCTGAAATGACCGCATGAGGGCCTTGGATTCGACGTCCGACAGCATGTCGCG
Source organism: uncultured Aestuariivirga sp. (assembly GCA_964510815.1). Lineage (GTDB taxonomy): Bacteria > Pseudomonadota > Alphaproteobacteria > Rhizobiales > Aestuariivirgaceae > Aestuariivirga. Next base: position 5,047 of record CAZECZ010000005.1, on the reverse strand, counting down.
ATCTTCTGCCAGCGCCGACTCGATGATCATTCTGGCGCCTTCCAGGTCCGGCGCGTGGGTTTCCGACATTGGCCCCGGTGTCTCGAGTGCGAGTTTCCGGTTGCGGTGATAATGGGCGAGATAGGAGAAGGCCTCGACTGCCAGTTCCGGTGTCGTGAAATCGGCAATGCCGTTGGCCGACAGCAGCTTGCGCCCTTCGGCGACGCTGGTCTCACCCATCCAGCAGGCCAACACCGGCTTGGAGCGCCGTTTGGGTGCCGCATCCACCACGGCCTGTGCAATCGCGGTGGCATCCGTCATGGCCTGTGGCGTGAGAAGCACGAGCACGCCATCGGTATTCGCATCCTTGATGGCGGCACTGACAGCGGCGCCAAATTCCGCCGCGCCGGCATCGCCCAGCACGTCGATTGGATTGCCGTGACTCCAGTATGCCGGCAGGGATTTGCCGAGTGCGGTCAGCGTCTCGCTTGCGAGTGGAGCCAGCGTCACTCCGACATCTCCGGCGCGGTCCGCAGCCAGCACGCCGGCACCACCGCCATTCGTCACGATGGCGAGCCTGTTGCCATTCGCCCGCTTGCTGGTGCCCAGAATTTCAGCCGCGGCAAAGAGCTGGCCAAACGTCATCGCCCTGACCGCACCGCCACGCTCGATCGCCGCATCGAACACGGCATCAGACCCGATGAGCGCGCCAGTATGAGTGCTGGCGGCCGTCGCCGAGGCCACGTGCCGGCCGGACTTCAGGACGATGACCGGCTTCATCCGCGCTGCTGCCTTCAGGGCGGAGAGGAAGTCTGGCGCATGACGGACACCTTCGACGTAGAGCAGGATGGCATCCGTGTGTTCATCGGTCGACAGGAAATGCATGACGTCGCCGAAGTCGATGTCGATCGAATTGCCGAGTGAGACCAGCGCCGAGAAGCCGAGATGATGCGGGCCTGCCCAATCGGATATCGCGGCATTGAGGGCACCTGATTGGCTGATGAGCGCCAGGCGGCCTTTGGGTGTGCCGGCGCGCAAGAAGGTTGCGTTCATCCCGTGCCAGGGGCGAACCAGACCGACGCAATTGGGGCCCATGAACCGGACGCCGTAGCGCCTTGCGGCTGCCACCAGTTCGCTCTCGTATTCCCTGCCCTCGCCACCGCCTTCGCCGAACCCTGCGGACAGGATGATTGCATTCCGGATGCCGGCCTCGCCGCATTCGCGAATGATGCCCGGAACGGTCGCTGCCGGCGTGGCAATCACCGCAAGGTCGACGTCGGTTCCGGCGTCGGCAATCTTCTTGTGACAGACGAGACCGCCGACCGTGCTATATTTGGGATTGACCGGGACGATGCGGCCCTTGAAGTCTTGAGACGCGATATTGATGAAGACGCGCGAGCCGACACTCCTGCCGCTTTCGGATGCTCCGAAGATGGCGATCGAGGCCGGGTCCATCATCCTTGCGAGTGGGCTCGCATCCATATTTTCAACTCCTTGCATTCCAGCGGAGCAATTCCCGCCGTTGCCGTGCTTCGGTACGCCGTCATTGAGCAGGAGACATATTGCGGTTCTTTGACATCAATCAACGAGTAGATATCAAAGGGTGAGGGCCGCACGAACGTGCTCGAGTTGCCCGGTTCGCCGGCATCGGCCGTGGGCTACAGGATGAAATCACCCCCCCTCGGACACGCCCGTGCAGGTTTGCGGCGGGCAGAAGAGCCGGCAGCGCCGGCCATCTGGACTCTCAAATATTTTCGCGGATGCAGATGTCGAGTGGCAGGACGACCGTCTGCTTGCCGTGGTTCGGAGGATCCTGGCAGGCCCGCATCATGCCAGCAATGGCCTCGCGCACCATCATGTCCACCCGATCATTCAGGATCATGGTCAGCGTGCCATCCAGCAGGCCATCTCTCGTGTTGTCCATCAGCTGTTGCCCCACCGCAACGATCTGGCCGCTCTTGCCACTTGTGCGCAGGCCGCGGATTGCCCCCGTGATGCCGCCCCCGGCCACAAACAGACCCTTGAGGTCTGGATGCTCGATGAGGAGCATCTCCGTCATCTCCTCGGCCACGGCGCTGGTCTCAAAGGTCGAGAGAGCTTTGAAGATCGTGAACTGCGGTGCGAATTCGCGGAAATAGGAGCGGGAGCCGCTCTCGTTCATCTCCCGGCAGCGGAACCGGTGGTTGCCAACGAGGATCGCGACCTTTCCCGGTGACTTGCAGACGTTGGCAATGGTCCAGGCGGCTGTGCGGCCCGCCTTCCAGTTGTCACGGCCCACTTAGCTGACGGCACCGGTGGCGAAGAGGTGTGAAATCAGTGCAAATACCGGCACACCGCTTTGCTGCAGCGTGTCTACGGCCTGCGATACGAGCGGATGAACGGCTGCCACCGCCACCACCTGGCAAGTCCTGCCCATCTCCAGAAGATTTGCGGAGTCCCAGGGCGTCAAGGTCGCGTGGCTCGGCCCCCGGAACTACGACAATCTCGAACCCGACGCGGCCAAACTGATCCGCCAGGCCACCGACCCAGAGGCCGTCATTGTCCGCAATGACGCGGATGCGGTGATCAAGGACGATCGGCTCGTGACGATCGAGATCAACAACAATGCCGCCTACGGCTATGACGTGCGCGCCGAACTCGTGGGCGAGAGGGGCAGTGTGGACGTGAACAACGTCGCCTATACCCGCCCCGATATGGCGCTGTCGAACAGCACGCGTTTTGATGCCGATTGGCACGGGCGCTATGCCGAGGCTTGCCGCCGATAGAACCGTGACTTCCTGCGTTTCGTCGTAACCGGGATATTCCCGGCCATTGCGTCCGGCAGCTGGGAAGGCTATTGCGCTGCCATTGTCGCCGAGGCAGGTTTCAAGGCGCTGAAAGAGGGCCGTGAGATGCCCGTCGAGATGATTGCCAAACCGGAGTTCTGCTCATGAAGCTTGGGTTCGTATCCGACAGCCTTGGTGGCATGTCGTTCAATGATCTGTTGGACAACGCCGCCCGCATGGGCGTCGACGGTGTCGAGATCAATACCTGCGGTTGGTCCACCGCGCCGCATTTCGATCTGAAGGCGATGCTGGGCAACAAGGAGGCCCAGATGACCTTCAAGCAGGCCTTTGCCGATCGCGGGCTGGAGATCATCAGTCTCAATGCCAACGGCAATCCACTGCATCCCACAGTTCCGGCGCAGGGCCAAGGCCTGAAGGACACGATCCGTGTCGCAGGCGAAATGGGGATCAAGACGGTCTGTACCATGTCCGGCCTTCCCGCCGGCAGTGCCACCGATACGATGCCGAACTGGGTCGTTTCCTCTTGGCCGCCGGAAACGCAGGCCATCCTGAAATACCAGTGGGAAGAAAAGCTTCTGCCGTTCTGGACGGAAATCGCCGCACTGGCCAAGGAGAACGGTGTCGAGAAGATCGCGCTCGAGCTACACGGAAACCAATGCGTCTACAACGTCCCCTCCCTGAAGAAACTGCGCGGCGCGGTCGGGCCCGTCATCGGGGCGAACCTCGATCCTTCGCATCTGTTCTGGATGGGAGCCGATCCCCTCGTCGCCGCCGAGGCGCTGGGCGGGGCGGTTCATCATGTCCATGCCAAGGATACCTTCCTCAATGCGCCAGTGCAGGCGACCACGAGTGTGCTGGAGAACGGTTCGCTGATGAATATTCCGGCGCGCAGCTGGTCCTACATCACGCTGGGCTTCGGCCATGGCGAGGAGTGGTGGCGGCAGTTCTGCTATCGACTCAAGATGGGCGGCTATGACGGCTGGCTGTCGATCGAGCACGAAGACGTGCTGCTGAACAGCCTCGAGGGGCTGGAGAAATCCGTCGCCTTGCTCAAGGGCGTCATGCCGGTGGCACCGTCCGATTACACTCCTCAAGCCATCTGAAGGAAGCAAGCATGCCCTGGATTGACACCTGCACTGCAGCCGGCATCGAAGAAGGTGCAAAGCGTTTCGGCCATAACGGCCGGACATTTGCGATCTATCGCAACCACCAGCATGAGTGTTTCTGCACCGACGGCCTGGTGACGGAGAACATGATCGAGTGCCCGAAGCATTCATCGATATTCGATTTCACGACGGGCGAGGCCGAAATGCTGCCGGCCTGCAAAAATCTTCATACCTATCCCGCAAAGGTCGAAAACGGCCGCGTCCTGATCGAGGTCTGACATGGGTTTCCAACTTGCGGCCTGCGCCGAGATGCTGTGGCGCGACAAGCCGATCGACTGGCGCGCGAGCCGCCTGAAGGAGATGGGATTTGGCGTCGGCTTGTGGAACTGGCCGGCTTGGGACCTTGCCAAGCTGGAAAAGACTGGTGCCACCTTCACGATCATGAACGGCTATCTTGAAGGACGTCTCACCGATGGTGAGGGCGCGGATATGTTGCTCGCCTCGGCCAGCGAAACGGTGCAGGTCGGCAAACGGTTAGGCGTGCACCGGCTGAACCTGCATGGCACTGGCCTTGGCGACATGGGCATCCCGATCCCGAAGATCGGGGCCGTTGCTCCGGGCATGGAGCAACGCGCCCGCGACACGCTCCACCGCATCTGTGACATGGCTGAGGAGGAAGGTGTCACCTTCACGCTGGAAAATCTCAACCCGATCGACCATCCCGGCTGTCCCTTCGGCTCCACGGCCGATGTGCTGGCGCTGGTGTCGGCCGTGAACCGGCCGCAACTGAGGATCAACCTCGATCTCTATCATACGCAGATCGGCGAGGGCGACCTGATCCGCTGGTGTGAGGCCTGCCTGCCATGGATCGGCGAGGTGCAGGTGGCCGATAATCCGGGGCGCTACGAGCCCGGCACCGGGGAGATCAATTACGCCGGCGTCGCCAAGGCATTGAACGCCATGGGCTATCACGGCCCTGTGGGCATGGAGGCCTTTGCGGCAGGCGATGCCGAAGCCGCGCTTGAAGCCTTCCGCGCCGCGTTCACCGTCTCGCTCTGAAGCTGGGCTTCAGGGTTGCAGAGAGTAGGCAGATGCAACCAGACGTGACCGGATGGCCCGTCAGGCTTTCTGTTTGCGTTGATGCATGATGCGGCCGATGAAATTGAGCAGGACCTG